>NZ_JBSGWV010000001.1:239788-262337 GCF_053609105.1 Streptomyces sp. NPDC054975 | reverse complement strand
CGGTGGGCGTAGCCCCCAATAAACCCCCCCGCGCCGCGCACCCCACGGGGGGGCCCCCCCACCCCCCCCCCCGTGACGGCGGACCGACGCACGTCCATATGCACGTGAAAGTGCACGCGCTGAAGGCGTGAACTCTGCGTTCCTCACGCACGTGCCAATGGCGTGTGACCAAGAACGGACCGCGAATTTCCGTTTCCACTCGCTCTCCCGGCGGGCGATCAGTAGCCTCGGCTCGAACACCGGCCGCGAACACATGGCCGTATCCTCCGTGGCGACTTGTTGGAGACATTGATGGAGCGTCCCGCCTGGGCCCCGCCGGGTATCGATATTTCGGTACCGAGCGTGTCCCGTATGTACGACTTCTATCTGGGCGGCTCGCACAATTTCGAGGTGGACCGGGAAGCGGCCCGCAAGGCCATGGAGTTCATGCCGGGTCTCCCCAAGGTCATGCAGGCGAATCGTGCCTTCATGCGTCGCGCGGTGCGTTTCGCCGTCGACAACGGCGTCACCCAGTTCCTCGACATCGGTTCCGGTATACCGACGTTCGGCAACGTCCACGAGGTCGCCCAGGCGGCGTCCCCCGACGCGCGCGTGGTCTACGTCGACCACGACCCGGTGGCCGTCGCGCACAGCCGCGCCGTCCTCGAGGGCAACGACCGTGCCGCCGTGGTCGCGGCCGATCTGCGCAAGCCGCGGGAGATCCTGAACAGCCCCGAGGTCGGCGAACTCCTCGACCTGGACAAGCCGGTGGCGCTGCTGCTCGTGGCCGTCCTGCACTTCCTGGAGGACGAGGACGAACCGGGCAGGGCGGTCGCCGAGCTCATCGACGCCCTCGCCCCCGGCAGCCTTCTTGTGCTGACCCACGCCTCGTTCGAGGGCATCCCGCTCCCTCAGGACGAGGCCGAAGGCACCGTCGGGGTCTACCGGAGCATCCGCAGCCCGCTCGTGATGCGCTCCCACGGCGAGATCGGCCGCTTCTTCGAAGGCTGCGAACTCGTCGAGCCGGGCCTGGTCTCCATGCCCGACTGGCGACCCGACAGCCCGGTCGAGGACGAGGATCCCTTCGCCTTCTCGGGCTTCGCAGGGGTGGGGCGCAAAGCGTGAAGGTGCCGTCGCAGCCGTCCGGTTCCGGCGCGGAGCCGGACGGCCTCGAGGACAGACTCAGGCGGTTCGTGACCATCTGGAGCCGGGCCATCTTCCCGGTCACGGCCACCTCGATGACCCGCGCAGAGTTCGAGCAGCGTCTGCTGCCGCTCGCCCGTGATCTGCGCGCCGCGCTGCACGACCGGTCCTTCGACACGGCTCCCGCGCACCGCGCCGGAGCCGCGCTCGTGAGCGTCCACTGCACCGACCCCGACGCGCTCAGCCGCACCCTCGGGGTCATCGACGCGTACCTGGTGCTGTACTGCGGCGAGGAGGAGGCCGGAGCCACGGCCACCGTCACCGGTGCCTCCATGGAGGAGCTGCGGGCCCGCTGCTCACGGCTCCAGCACGCCATGGCCGCCGGCTTCGCCCAGGCGCTGCGCGAGCGGACCCGCCTGGAGCAGGAGGCCATCGCGCGCTCCGCGCTCAACGCCCGCAGCGCCGCCGAAGTCGCCCTGCACGCCACCGAGAGCCGCTTCCGTGCGGTCTTCGACGGGGCCGCGATCGGGATCGGCATCGCCGACCTCGACGGCAACATCCTGGAGATCAACGAGACCCTGACCCGGATGTTCGGCGGTCTGGAGCAGCACGTCCGCAGCCGCAACGTCAGCGAGTGGGCGCACCCCGAGGACGGCCCGCACGTCTGGAAGCTCTACGGCGAGCTGGTGCGCGGCGAGCGCGACCACTACCGCGTGGAGAAGCCGTACTACCGGGGCGACGGCACGGTCCTGTGGACCAACCTCACCGTCTCGCTGCTGCGCGACGCCGACGGCGCCCCCCAGTACCAGCTGGCGCTGATGGAGGACACCACCGAACGGCGGCTGCTCAACCTCCGGCTGAGGTACGAGGCGACCCATGACGCGCTCACCGGACTGCCCAACCGCACCCTGTTCTTCGAGCGCCTGGAGAAGGCGCTCACCTCGGCCGACGGCGGGCGCTTCGGCCTCTGCTACCTCGACCTGGACGGCTTCAAGGCCATCAACGACAGCCTCGGCCACTCGACCGGTGACCGGCTGCTCGTGGAGGTCGCCGACCGGCTGCAGAGCTGCGCCACCGCGCCCGGCGAGATGGTGGCCCGGCTCGGCGGCGACGAGTTCGTCGCCCTGACCACCGGCCCGCACACCGAGCGGGAGGTCGTGGAGCTGGCGAACCGTATCCTCGGCGCGCTCGCCACCCCCGTCCGGATCGACGGCCGCGAACTGACCGTCCGCGGCAGCGTCGGCGTCGTCGAGGGACCGGCGGGGGAGCGGACCCCGGCGGAGGTGCTGCGCAGCGCCGACATCACCATGTACCGGGCCAAGTCGGCAGGCGGCAACCGCTTCGAGTTCGCCGACGCCGAGGCCGACGCCCGCGCGATCACCCGGCACGGGCTGACCACCGCGCTGCCGGCGGCGCTGGAGCGCGGTGAGTTCTTCATCGAGTACCAGCCGCTGGTGCACCTCGGCGACGGCAGCGTGCACGGCGCCGAGGCGCTCGTACGGTGGTGCCATCCGCAGCACGGGGTCCTCGGACCCGACCGGTTCATCCCGCTCGCCGAGAACACCGGCCTGATCGTGCCGCTCGGCCGCTGGGTCCTCCAGGAGGCCGCCCGCCAGGCCCGTTTCTGGCAGGCCCGGCACGCAGACGGCGGCCCGCTGCGGATCAACGTCAACCTCTCGCCGACCCAGCTGCACCACCCGCGCCTGGTCGCCGACACCGTCGACGTCCTGGAGCGGTCGGGGCTCGAACCGGGCGCGCTCTGCCTGGAGGTCACCGAGTCCGCGCTGATCGGCGCGGACGACGATCTGCTGAAGCCGCTGCGGCAACTCGCCGAGATGGGCGTGGACATCGCGCTCGACGACTTCGGCACGGGCTACTCGAACCTGGCCAACCTGCGCCGGCTTCCGGTGAGCGTCCTCAAGCTGGACCGCTCCTTCACCCAGGGCATGCAGCAGCACCCGGCGGACCCGGTCGACCTCAAGATCGTGGAGGGCATCGTCTCGCTGGCGCACAGCCTGGAGCTGGCGGTGACGGTCGAGGGCGTGGAGACGGGCGCGCAGGCGCAGCAGCTCCGCGAGCTCGGCTGCGACACGGCCCAGGGCTGGTACTACGCCCGCCCCGGCGCCCCGGACCGCATCCACTCCTTGGTCCTGGCGGACGCGGTGTAGCCAGGCGCGGCGCCCCGCCGTCGTGGGCAGTCGTTCCGCTGGGGCGCCATCCCGCCCCCGTGTGGGCAATCGTCCCGCTGGGCGGGACGGGTGGGCACACGGGACGGCGCCCACGCCGGGCCCAGGCTCCCGGTGCCTGCGGTCACCACGGGTGCGGCGCCGTCGTGGAGGCGGCGCGGTCAGGTCGAGTGGACGAGTAGGCGTTGCAGCTCGCGTGCCGCTCGCGGTGGCGCCACGTCGCTGCGGTGGGCCAGGGCGATCGTGCGTCGTAGGCCGGGACGGGCCAGGGCCGTCACGCGGAGGTCGCGGCCCGCCCGGGCGGCGACCATGGCCGGCACCACCGCCACCCCCAGACCCGCCCGTACGAACCCGAGGACCGCGTCCATCTCCCCGCCCTCCACCGTGAACGAGGGCTCGAAGCCCTCCGCCCGGCACGCGGCCACGGTCAGCTCCCGCAGGTCGTAGCCGTGCCGGAACATCACCAGCGGCTGGTCCCGCAGATCCGCGATCCGCACCGGCCGCGCGGGCGACGGCGCCGCCGCGCTCGACACCACCACCAGGTCCTCGCGCAGCAGCTCCACGGTCGTCAGCGCCGGAGACGGCGTCGGCAGGGGCAGGACCACGAGCGCCAGGTCGAGCGCGCCGCGCGCCAGCTCCCGTACGAGATCGTGCGAGCCGCCCTCCTCGATGAGCAGCCGGATCCCCGGGTGCAGGTCGTGGAAGGCACGCAGCACGTCCGGCAGAAGGCCCGTGCACAGGCTCGGCGTCGCGCCGAGCCGCACCCGGCCCCGCTTCAGCTGCACCAGCTCCTGCACCTCGTGCCGGGCCGTGTCGGTGTCCGCGAGGATGCGCCGTGCCAGCGGCAGCAGGGCCTCGCCCGCGTCGGTCAGCGCGATGTTCCCCCGCGCCCGGCTGAACAGCTCCGCCCCCAGCTCCTGCTCCAGGGCCCGGATCTGCTGCGACAGGGAGGGCTGGGAGACGTGCACCCGCTCGGCGGCGCGCGTGAAGTGCCGGGTCTCGGCCACGGCCACGAAGTACAGAAGCTGCTGGAACTGCATAGGCTCAGCCTATCGAGATGAGCGAGACCATGTCTTGGACCTCTCGGGCCCTTGGGCCCTAGCGTCTGTTGCATGGCTCTGGCAACGAAGACGGCACCCCCGCCGCCCACCCGCTCCCGCGGCTTCTGGTCCTCGACCATCGGCAAGAAGACCGTCATGGCCGTCAGCGGCCTGATCA
This sequence comes from Streptomyces sp. NPDC054975, assembly GCF_053609105.1. Lineage (NCBI taxonomy): Bacteria > Bacillati > Actinomycetota > Actinomycetes > Kitasatosporales > Streptomycetaceae > Streptomyces > Streptomyces sp. NPDC054975. Next base: position 257,811 of record NZ_JBSGWV010000001.1, on the reverse strand, counting down.
TGCTCGGCTACCTCGTGGCCCACGTGATGGGCAACCTCAAGGTCTTCTTCGGCCCCGAGGAGTTCAACGCCTACGGCCACTGGCTGCGCACCATGGGCGCCCCCGTGCTGCACCACTCCTGGGCCCTCTGGCTCGTCAGGATCGTGCTGCTCGCCGCCGTGGTCGGCCACGCCGTCTCCGCCTACCAGCTCAGCAGGCGCGACATCAAGGCCCGCCCCACCCGCTACGTCCACCGCCGCAAGCGGTCCTCGTACGCCACGCGCACCATGCGCTGGGGCGGGATCATCCTGGCCCTCTTCATCGTCTGGCACGTCCTGGACCTCACCACCGGCACCGTCCACTCCGGCGGCTTCCAGGAGGGCAGGCCGTACGAGAACGTCGTGGACACCTTCTCCACCTGGTACGGCAACGCGATCTACATCGTCGCCATGCTCGCCGTCGGCCTGCACGTCCGCCACGGCTTCTGGAGCGCCGCCCAGACCCTCGGCGTCGGCAACGCCCGCCGGGAGCGGCTCCTGAAGATCCTTGCCAACGGCCTCGCGCTCGTCCTGACCGTGGGCTTCGTCTCCGTACCCGTAGCTGTCATGACCGGAGTGGTGAGCTGACATGAGCTTCCTCGACTTCACGACCGGAGAGCCGGTCGTCGACCACAAGGCCCCGGCGGGGCCCATCGCCGAACGCTGGGACACCCGCCGCTTCCAGGCCAAGCTGGTCAACCCCGCCAACCGGCGCAAGCACACCGTCATCGTCGTCGGCACCGGCCTCGCGGGCGGCTCCGCCGGCGCGACCCTCGCCGAACAGGGCTACCACGTCGTCCAGTTCTGCTACCAGGACTCCCCGCGCCGGGCCCACTCCATCGCCGCCCAGGGCGGCATCAACGCCGCCAAGAACTACCGCAACGACGGCGACTCCATCCACCGGCTCTTCTACGACACCGTCAAGGGCGGCGACTTCCGCGCCCGCGAGTCCAACGTCCACCGCCTCGCCCAGATCTCGGTCGAGATCATCGACCAGTGCGTCGCCCAGGGCGTGCCCTTCGCCCGCGAGTACGGCGGGCTCCTCGACACCCGCTCCTTCGGCGGCGTCCAGGTCTCCCGTACCTTCTACGCCCGCGGCCAGACGGGCCAGCAGCTGCTGCTCGGGGCGTACCAGGCGCTGTCGCGGCAGATCGCGGCCGGCAACGTCGAGATGCACGCCCGCACCGAGATGCTCGACCTGATCGTCGTCGACGGCCGGGCGCGCGGCATCGTCGCCCGCGACCTGATCACCGGCGCGATCTCCACCCACTACGCGGACGCCGTCGTCCTCGCCAGCGGCGGCTACGGCAACGTCTTCTACCTGTCGACGAACGCGATGAACTCCAACGCCACCGCCGTCTGGCGGGCCCATCGGCGCGGCGCGTACTTCGCCAACCCCTGCTTCACCCAGATCCACCCCACCTGCATCCCGCGCACCGGCGACCACCAGTCCAAGCTGACGCTGATGAGCGAGTCGCTGCGCAACGACGGCCGCATCTGGGTCCCCAAGGCCAAGGGCGACACCCGCCCGGCCGCCGAGATCCCCGAGGACGAGCGCGACTACTACCTGGAGCGGATCTACCCCTCGTTCGGCAACCTCGTCCCGCGCGACATCGCCTCCCGCGCCGCGAAGAACGTCTGCGACGAGGGCCGTGGCGTCGGCCCCGGCGGCCAGGGTGTCTACCTCGACTTCGCCGACGCCATCCGGAGGATGGGCCGCAAGGCCGTGGAGGAGAAGTACGGCAACCTCTTCGACATGTACGCACGGATCACCGCCGAGAACCCGTACGAGGTTCCGATGCGGATCTACCCGGCCGTGCACTACACGATGGGCGGACTCTGGGTCGACTACGACCTCCAGACCACCGTGCCGGGCCTGTTCGCCATCGGCGAGGCCAACTTCTCCGACCACGGCGCCAACCGGCTCGGCGCCTCCGCGCTGATGCAGGGCCTCGCCGACGGCTACTTCGTCCTGCCCTCGACCATCAACGACTACCTCGCCCGCCACCCGCACGCCGAACAGGTCACCGACGAACACCCGGCGGTCCGCGAGGTGCTCGCCGAGACCGAGGACCGGCTGAACCTGCTGCTGGCGGTGGACGGCGACCGCACCCCGGACTCCTTCCACCGCGAACTCGGCGAACTGATGTGGGAGTTCTGCGGCATGGCCCGTACCGAGGAGGGCCTGCGCAAGGCGCTCGACCGTATCCCGCAGATCCGCGAGGAGTTCTGGCGCCGCATCAAGGTCCCAGGCACGGGCGAGGAGTTCAACCAGTCGCTGGAGAAGGCCAACCGGATCGTCGACTACCTGGAGCTCGCCGAGCTGATGTGCCTCGACGCGCTGCACCGGGCCGAGTCCTGCGGCGGCCACTTCCGCGAGGAGTCCCAGACCCCGGACGGCGAGGCCGAGCGCCGCGACGAGGAGTTCTCGTACGTGGCGGCCTGGGAGTTCACGGGGGACGCCCCCGTGCTCCACAAGGAAGAGCTGACCTTCGAGTACGTCCACCCCACCCAGCGGAGCTACGCATGAAGCTCAACCTGCGCGTCTGGCGCCAGAAGAACGCCGACGCCCCCGGCGCCATGGCCACCTACGAGGTGGACGGCATCTCCTCCGACATGTCGTTCCTGGAGATGCTCGACACGCTCAACGAGGAACTCATCCTGCGCGGCGAGGACCCCGTCGCCTTCGACCACGACTGCCGCGAGGGCATCTGCGGCGCGTGCAGCCTGGTCATCAACGGCGACGCCCACGGCCCCGAGCGCACCACCACCTGCCAGCTCCACATGCGGTCCTTCCGCGACGGCGACACCATCGACATCGAGCCCTGGCGCGCCTCCGCCTTCCCGGTCGTCAAGGACCTGGTGGTCGACCGGTCCGCCTTCGACCGCATCATCCAGGCCGGCGGCTACATCAGCGCCCCCACCGGCTCGGCCCCCGAGGCCCACGCGACCCCGGTGCCGAAGGCCGACGCCGACTTCGCGTTCGAGCACGCCGAGTGCATCGGCTGCGGCGCGTGCGTGGCCGCCTGCCCGAACGGCTCGGCGATGCTCTTCACCTCGGCGAAGGTCAACCATCTGAACGTCCTGCCCCAGGGCTCGCCGGAGCGCGAGAGCCGCGTCCTGGACATGGTCGGCCAGATGGACGCCGAGGGCTTCGGCGGCTGCACCCTCACGGGCGAGTGCGCGACGGCCTGCCCGAAGGGGATCCCGCTGCCGTCGATCGCCGCGATGAACAAGGAGTGGCTGCGCGCGCGTCGTAAGGCCCGCCACTGAATCCCGGATTCCGGCGCGGGGCACGGCCGCTTTCGGACAGTCCAGGGGCGTGACCCCTGCCACGTCCCGCACCCCGGAGAGGAAGATCTTCACGAGATCGTCGTGATCTCCGTAAGATTTTCATCTCCGGGTGTTGCGGTGTCTCCGCACGGCAAGATCAACTCTGTTCAAGTCTGTACATTTCGCTACGAGTTGGCCATTTCGCGACCAACCGACATCTGGTGATTTCCGGCGCTCCGGAACCCTTGGGTATTGATGGTCCTGCCGGGGGCATATGACCAACCCCCGGTCCTGTTCGACCACTTGGGGGACCAGTCATGTCCAGCATCACCCGCCGCAAGGCGCTCGGCGTCGCCGCAGGCGCAGCCGGGGCCGTCACGGGCCTCACCGTCGCCGGATCCGCGGGCGCGGCCGCACCGCGGGCCGCGGCCCCGGCCGCCGGCTCCGCCCCGGCGTCCTTCGACGAGACCTACCTGGGCCGACGCATCAAGGGCGGCCCCGCGCACGGCGGCGGCCATCACGGGGGGCACCACGGGGGCGGCTACTCCGTGACCATCGACGGCGAGGAACTGCACGTCATGCAGAACGCCGACGGCACCTGGATCAGCGTGATCAGCCACTACGAGCCGGTCGCCACGGCCAAGGCGGCGGCCCGCGCCGCCGTCCGGGAGCTGAGGGGCGCGCCCCTCGTTCCGCTCACCCTCGTCTGACCCGAACCAGGAGCCGCACCACCATGACCGTACGCAAGAACCAGGCCGCCCTCACCGCCGACGAGAAGCGACGCTTCGTCGACGCGCTCCTCGAGCTCAAGCGCTCGGGCCGCTACGACACCTTCGTCACCACGCACAACGCCTTCATCATGGGCGACACGGACAGTGGCGAGAGAGTCGGCCACCGCTCGCCCTCGTTCCTCCCCTGGCACCGCCGCTTCCTCATGGAGTTCGAGCAGGCGCTGCAGTCCGTCGACTCCACGGTCGCCCTGCCCTACTGGGACTGGACGGCCGACCGCACAGCCCGCTCCTCGCTCTGGGCCCCCGACTTCCTCGGCGGCACCGGCCGCGCCCGCGACGGCCAGGTGCTGGACGGCGCCTTCGCCCGCAGCGGCAACCGGTGGACGATCAACGTGCGGGTCGACGGGCGTGACTTCCTGCGGCGCGATCTGGGCGCCGGCGGCCGTCAGCTGCCCACCCGCGCCGAGGTGGACTCCGTCCTCGCCATGGAGACCTACGACATGGCGCCGTGGAACAGCTCGTCGGACGGATTCCGCAACCACCTGGAGGGCTGGCGCGGCGTCAACCTCCACAACCGCGTCCACGTCTGGGTCGGCGGCCAGATGGGCACGGGAGTCTCCCCGAACGACCCCGTGTTCTGGATGCACCACGCGTTCATCGACAAGCTGTGGGCCGACTGGCAGGCCCGTCACCCCCGGTCCACGTACCTGCCGGCCGCGGGCACGGCGAACGTCGTCGACCTGAACGACACCATGCGCCCCTGGAACAACGTGACCCCCGCGGACATGCTGGACCACACCCGCCACTACACCTTCGACACGGCGGCCTAGGGTCTCTCGTCCGGATCAGGCCGGATCAGGCCGGTCGGTCGCCGACCGCGCGCAAGGTGCCCGGGCGGCGGCCTACCAGCCGGTCCAGGGCGGCGGAGGACGCCTCGTCGGCGGGCAGCCGTACCACCAGCTGCTGCCCGTCGGTCTCCGCCAGCTCCAGCACCTCGTACGCGAGGCGCAGTTCGCCGGCCTCGGGGTGCACCAGGCGCTCCACGCCCGAGCGGTCCGGCAGGACACCCGCCGAAGCCAGCCGGTCGGAGAACGCCGAGCCCGCGGTGATCGTCAGCTCCCTGGCCAGTTCCGCCATCGTGGGCTCGGAGCCGGTGATGCCGAAGTACAGCGCCGCCACCTGCTGGTCGGCGACCCGGTCCCAGTCCGGGTAGACCTCGCGGGCCCGGGGGTCGGTGAAGACGTAGCGCGGCAGGCTCGGCGGGTCGCCGTCGAGCAGCCCCACGGGGCCCGCGAGCCGCGCGTAGCCGTCGCTGTACGCGACGGTCTCGCCCAGCATGTTCGTCACGGCGGCCGGGGTCTCGCCGAGCCGGTCGAGCAGGGTACGCACCGTGGACCGGACCTCGCGGGCCGGCGCCGGGGCGGCCGTGCACAGGTGCTTGCGGTCCTGGGACTTCAACAGCCGCCGCATGTGGACCCGGGCGTCGAGCGGCAGCCGCAGCGCGTCGCTGAGCGAGCCGAGGACCTGGGCGGAGGGATTGCGGTCCCGGCCCTGCTCCAGGCGGGCCAGGTACTCCACGCTGATCCCGGCCAGCATCGCCAGCTCCGCCCGCCGCAGCCCCGGCGTCCGCCGGCGCGTCCCGGCCGGCAGCCCGGCCTCGGCGGGCGTGAGGGCCTCGCGGCGGGCGCGCAGGAAAGCCCCCAGTTCGTTGTCGCTCATCCCTCGATCGTACGAGGAGGGGAGGAAGGGAGGGTGGCCCTGTCACTACCAGCCTGCGCACTACCCGCCTCTGCGCGGCCTTCCTCGCGGCGGTGCCAGGCCGCAGCGTTGAGCCATGACCAACGACGCGCAGATTTCCACGACCGCTCTTCCGCTGATCCCCGGACGCTGGGCCTTCGACCCGCTGCACTCCGCCGTCGGCTTCACCGTCCGGCACCTCGGCATCTCCAAGGTGCGCGGCCGCTTCAACGACCTGGACGCCGAGCTGGTCGTCGGCGAGAGCCTGGCGGACTCCTCGATCACCGCGACCGTCGCCCTCGCCTCGATCGACACCGGCAACGCGGACCGTGACGCGCACGTGCGGGCCGCGGACCTGCTCGACGTCGAGAAGCGCCCGACGATGACCTTCCGCTCCACCCGGATCGGCGGCGCGGGGGAGGAGTGGACCCTGGAGGGTGACCTCACCATCGGTGACGTGACCCGCCCCATCACCTTCGACGTCGAGTTCGGCGGCGTCGTCGACGTCCCGGTGGACGGCAGTCGGCACGCGGGCTTCGACGCGACCGGCGAGTTCCGCCGCAGCGACTTCGGCCTGGACTTCGCACCGGGCTTCCTCGGCGACGTGATCAAGGTCAGCCTGGAGGTCCAGTTCGTCGAGCCCCAGCCGTCCAAGTAGCCCAGGCGACCCATGACTTCCGGGGTTCCCGGCCGGTGTTCAGCCGGAGAGCCGGGCCGCGAGATACCGCGCGGTCCGGCTCTCCGGTGCCTCCGCCACCCTGCGCGGCGGCCCCTCGGCGACGATCCGGCCGCCCTCCTCGCCCCCGCCCGGCCCCAGGTCGATCACCCAGTCCGCCGTGGCGACCACGTCCATGTCGTGCTCGACGACGACCACCGTGTGACCGGCGTCGACCAGGCCGTGGAGCTGGCGCATCAGGACCTCCACGTCGGCCGGGTGGAGTCCTGTGGTCGGCTCGTCCAGGACGTACAGGGTGTGACCCCGGCGCGGTCGCTGGAGCTCGGAGGCCAGCTTGATGCGCTGGGCCTCACCGCCCGACAGCTCGGTCGCCGGCTGTCCGAGCCGCAGGTAGCCGAGGCCGACGTCGAGCAGCGTGCGCAGGCTCCGGGCCGCGGCGGGCGTGTCGGCGAAGAACTCGGCTGCCGACTCGACCGTCAGGTCGAGCACCTCGGCGATGGTGAGACCGCGCAGCCGGACCTCCAGCGTCTCCGGGTTGTAGCGGGCGCCCCCGCAGTCGGGGCAGGGCGCGTACGTGCTCGGCAGGAAGAGCAGCTCGACGGAGACGAAGCCCTCACCCTGACAGGTCTCGCACCGCCCACCGGGCACGTTGAACGAGAACCGCCCCGCCTTGTAGCCGCGGGACCGTGCCTCCTCGGTCTCCGTGAACAGCTTGCGTACGACGTCGAAGAGGCCCGTGTACGTCGCCAGGTTGGACCGGGGCGTCCGCCCGATCGGCCTCTGGTCGACCGTCACCATCCGCTCCACGCCCGCGAGTTCCTCGCTCAGCTCGCCGACCAGCGTCGACTTGCCCGAGCCCGAGACCCCGGTCACCGCCGTGAGGACCCCGGTCGGGAAGCCCGCCTCCACGGCCCTGAGATTGTGCCGCGTGACGGGCCCGACGCGCAGTAGGCCCGTGTGGGGACGGACCGCACGCTCGGGTACGGGCGCGCGGTCGAAGAGGAAGCGGCGCGTCGCCGACTCGGCCACCCCGGCGAGTTCGCCCGGCGGGCCGCTGTGCAGGACCCGGCCGCCGTGCACCCCCGCCCGGGGGCCGACGTCCACGATCCAGTCGGCATGACGGACCACGTCGAGATGGTGCTCGACCACGAACACCGTGTTGCCGGCCGCCTTCAGCCGGTCCAGGACCACCAGGAGCGCCTCGGTGTCGGCCGGGTGCAGACCGGCGGACGGCTCGTCGAGGACGTACACGACGCCGAACAGGCCCGAGCGCAACTGGGTGGCGAGCCGCAGCCGTTGGAGTTCGCCGTTGGACAGGGTCGGGGTGGCGCGGTCCAGGCTGAGGTAGCCGAGGCCCAGCTCGGTCACCGTGCCGATCCGCGCGAGGAGGTCCTCGGTCAGGACGCGCGCGGTCTCGGAGCCGTCGTGGTCCGCGAGGAGCCCGGCCAGGGCCGTCAGCGGCAGGGCTGCCAGCTCGGCGATCGTACGGCCCGCGAACGTCACCGCGAGCGCCTCCGGGCGGAGCCTGCCACCCCCGCAGACCGGGCACGGGGCGCTGGTCAGGAAGCGTTCCGCCTTCGCGCGCAGCGTGGCGCTCTTCGAGTCCGAGAAGGTGTGCAGCACATAGCGCCGGGCGCTCATGTACGTTCCCTGGTACGGGCGTTGGATGCGCCCCGCCTCCCGTACCGGATGCACCGTGACGACCGGCTGCTCGTCCGTGAAGAGGATCCACCGCCGGTCCTTCGCGTCCAGCTCCCGCCACGGCCGGTCGACGTCGTGACCGAGGGCGTCAAGGACGTCGCGCAGGTTCTTCCCCTGCCAGGCCCCGGGCCATGCGGCGATCGCCCCGTCCCGGATCGACAACTCCGGGTCGGGCACCAGCAGTTCCTCACTGGTCTCGTGCACCCGGCCCAGGCCGTGGCACTCGGGACAGGCGCCGGCGGCGGTGTTCGGCGAGAACGCGTCGGAGTCGAGCCGCGCGGCCCCCGACGGATACGTACCGGCGCGGGAGAACAGCATGCGCAGCGAGTTGGAGAGCGTCGTGACCGTGCCGACCGAGGAGCGGGCGCCCGGCGAGGAGCGGCGCTGCTCCAGTGAGACCGCCGGCGGGAGCCCGGTGATCTCGCCGACCTTCGGCGCCCCCACCTGGTGGATGAGCCGCCGGGCGTACGGCGCGACCGACTCGAAGTAGCGGCGCTGCGCCTCCGCGTAGATCGTCCCGAAGGCGAGCGAGGACTTGCCGGAGCCGGACACCCCCGTGAAGACGGCGATCGCGTCGCGCGGAATGTCCACGTCGACGCCGGCGAGATTGTGCTCGCGGGCGCCGCGCACACGGACGTACGGATCGTGCCGCCGGTCGGCCGCAGGGGCGCCGGACGGGTCGGGGGAGCTGTCGGGCATGGCTTGAGTCTAGGTGTTTTCCCTGGTCAGGCCGGTACCAGGCCTGCGGTACGGGCGAGTCGGCGGTAGGAGTCGAGCAGCGCCGCACGGTCGTACGTACTGGTCGTCACCAGCACCTCCTGCGCCCCGCTCTCCTTCACCACCCGTTCCAGCGCGTCTCCGACCTGCTCCTCCGTGCCGTACAGATGCCCCGTGAGCCCCGAGGCGAAGAGCTCGCGCTGCTTGTCGGTCATGGGAAGCCTGCTGACCTCCTCGGCGGGCAGGAGCGGCGGGAAGACACCCTGGGTACGGGAGTACGCGAGCGACCACGCCTCCGGGACCAGCAGCGTCCGCGCCTCCTCCTCGGTCGCGGCGACCGCGACCGTGCCCGCGATCACGACGTACGGCTCGGTGGACCAGGAGGAGGGCCGGAAGGCGGAACGGTAGCCGTCGATCGCGCGCAGCATCCGTTCCCGGCCGCGCAGATCGCCGATCACCAGCGGAAGCCCGGCCTCGGCCGCGATCGACGCGCCCTCGCCGGTCGCCAGGACGTACGGCGGGACCCGAAGCCCCTCCGCGGGGCGGGCGTGCACCTGGGGGTGGGCGGTCTGGGTCCCCGTGAACCAGCCGAGCAGCTCGTCCAGCTGCTCCGCGAACCGCTCGGCGTCGTCCTTGTCCCGGCCGAGCGCCCGTCGGATCCCGTCGGTGAAGCCGACCGAACGGCCGAGGCCCATGTCGATCCGGCCGGGGAACAGCGACTCCAGGACGCCGAACTGCTCCGCGACGACCATGGGCTGGTGGTTCGGAAGCATCACCCCGCCGGTCCCGACCCGGATGGCGGAGGTGGCTGCGGCCACGGCGGCCGCGAGGACCGTCGGCGCCGAACCGGCCACCCCCGGGACGCTGTGGTGCTCCGAGACCCAGAACCGGTGGTACCCGAGCGCCTCCACCTCCCGCGCCAGGTCCACGGTCGCGCGCAGCGCCACGGAGCCGTCCTCGCCCTCCCGGGTCCGGGAGCGGTCGAGTACGGAGAGACGGATACCGTCGTCTGAAAGGCTCACGTGGGGTTCAACGCCCCGGGCCGCCGAGGATTCCCGGCGCGGCGGACGGGGCAGGTCGGGGAGGGTTTTCCGGCGCGGCGGACGGACAGGACCGGGGGGAGTTTCCCGGCGCGGCGGACGGGACAGACCCGGGGGGCCCGGCGCTGCACCCGGCAACCCGGAGACGTTTCCCGGTGCCGGAGGTCCGGGCGCCCTCCGCGGTTGCCTACGCTATGCGGGTGACGCGTACCAGCAGCCCCCTCGCCGTGTTCGACCTCGACAACACTCTCGCCTCCACGGCGCACCGGCAGCGATTCCTGGAGCGCCGCCCGCGCGACTGGGCGGCGTTCTTCGCCGCCGCGCCGCACGATCCGCCGCTCGCCGAGGGCGTCGCCCTGTGCCAGGAAGCCGCCGAGGAGTGCGAGGTCGTGTACCTCACCGGCAGGCCCGAGCGCTGCCGCCGGGACACCGTCGAATGGCTCGCCACGCACGGCCTTCCGGAGGGCGCCCTCCACATGCGGCGGGACAGGGACTTCCGCCCCGCGCGCGTGACGAAGCTGGAGATCCTGCGCCGACTGGGCCGCGACCGCGAGATCCGGATGCTCGTGGACGACGACGAGCTGGTCTGCGACGCGGCCGAGGAGGCGGGCTTCACCGTCGTACGGGCCCGCTGGGCGACGGCGTCGCAGACGCTCATGGACGCCCAGGAGAAGGAGGGCCGGACCTGAGAGACCGGCCCCTCGGGAGAGCTGACCCGCGCGGGGAGGGCCGTCAGTCGCCGTCCTCCAGCCGGAAGCCGACCTTCAGGCCCACCTGGTAGTGGCCGATGCCGCCGTCCACGAGGTGGCCGCGGACCTGCGTCACCTCGAACCAGTCGAGGCCCCGGAGCGTCTGCGAGGCCCGCTCGATGCCGTTGCGGATGGCCTGGTCCACGCTCTCCGTGGACGTGCCGACGATCTCGGTGACGCGGTAGGTGTGGTTCGACATGGGGGCCGCATTCCTCTCCGTGGGGGAAACTCCACCGTGCCCCACCCCGCCCCGGTCCGCGACACGTCGGATGCTCCCGGCCCCGCGCCCGTGGCGGTCAGTACGCGTCCCCTTCCGTCGAGGAGGTCACGACGCCGTCCTGCGTGAAGTCGAGACGCGAGACGATCCGGTAGCGGTCGCCCCGGTACACCGAGTGGACGTACTCGACGGGCCGTCCGGAGGTGTCCAGGGTGAGGCGCTCGATCAGCAGGGCGGGGGAGAGCACGGGAATGTCGAGCAGCTCCGCCTCGTCCTCGCTGACGACGGTGGGCTCGATGGACTGCGTCGCCTCCCGGACATGGATCCGGTGGTGGTCGCGCAGATGCTCGTAGAGATCGCCGGCCTCCAGCTCCTCGGTGGTGAGCGCCCCGGGCAGCAGGTCCGCCGGGATGTGCAGATGCTCGATGGCCATGGGTGAGCCGTCGACCAGGCGGAGCCGCGCGATGTAGAACAGCTCGGCGGCGGGGGAGATGCGGAGTTTCCGGCCGATCCGCGCCCCGGCCGTCGTTCTGGAGGACTCCAGCACCCGGCTGGACCAGGTGCCCGCGGCCCGGGGGACCGTGAACGCCGTGTCGAGCGGCATGAGTTGCTGTGTGATCTTGTCCGGAGCGACGAACGTGCCGCGCCCCTGCTCCCGTACGAGGGCACCCGTCGCGACGAGTTCGTCGACCGCGGCCCGCAGGGTGGGGCGCGAGACGCCGAGGGTGGCGCAGAGCGTGCGTTCGGACGGGATCGGCATACCAGGTCCCCGGGCCTCGATCAGGCCCAGCAGGTGCTCCCGTACCCGCTCCCGCTTCAGCACCCCGCCCGAGGGGCTGTCCTTCATGTGCTCTCCCTGGCTTCCCTGGCTCTCCTGACTGGTCAGGTGGTAAGTCCAATCCTAGCCAGAGTCGAGGGCCGGAAGTTCGGTGAACAGCGCATATTTTTCAAGGGGTTGACGGTCCCATTGGTCTATGCCACCTTCTGGGCACGCAGCTGACCACCTGACCAATTGGTCAATCCATCTTCTCCGAGGTGCCCGTGAAGATCAGCTCCCTCGCCGTCCCCGTCGCCCTGGCGACCACCCTCGCCCTTTCCGTGACCGCCTGCGGCTCGACGGACGACCCGAAGGCCGGCGGATCCGGCAAGGTCACTGTCTGGATCATGAAGGACAGCGTCACCGACGACTTCCTCACCCGCTTCCGCACCGACTTCGAGGCGACGCACCAGGGCACCACCCTCGACATCCAGATCCAGGAGTGGGACGGCATCGGCGAGAAGGTCACGGCCGCCCTGGCCAGCAAGGACGCCCCCGATGTCATCGAGGTCGGCAACACCCAGATCGCGCAGTACGCGGCGAGCGGCGGCGTCCGCGACCTCAGCGACAAGGTCGCCGACCTGAACGGCGCCGACTGGCTGCCCGGCCTCGCCGAGCCCGGCAAGGTCGACGGCAAGCAGTACGGCATCCCCTGGTACGCCGCCAACCGGGTCGTCATCTACAACAAGGACCTCTTCGCCCAGGCAGGCGTCGCCGCCCCGCCGAAGACCCGCGCCGAGTGGCTCACGGTCACCGCGAAGCTCAACAAGGGGCAGAACCAGGGCATCTACCTGCCCGGACAGAACTGGTACGCCCTCGCGGGCTTCATCTGGGAGGACGGCGGCGACCTCGCCGTACGCGACGGCAAGGAGTGGAAGGGGGCGCTCGACACCCCGCAGGCGCTCGCCGGCATGGACTTCTACCGGCAGCTCCAGGCCCTCGGCAAGGGACCCAAGGACTCCGACGAGGCCAAGCCCCCGCAGGCCGACGTCTTCGCCAAGGGAGACGTCGCCCAGATCATCGCCGTGCCCGGTGGCGCGAAGATCGTCGAGGAGGCCAACCCGGCGCTCAAGGGGAAGCTCGGCTTCTTCCCGATCCCCGGCACGACGGCGGACAAGCCCGGCGCCGTCTTCACCGGCGGCTCCGACCTCATCGTCCCCGAGGCCTCCGCCCACCCCGACGCCGCCTACGAGGTCGTGAAGGCGCTCGCCGGTGAGAAGTGGCAGACGGAGATGGCGAAGACCATGAGCTACGTCCCCAACCGCACCTCGCTCGCCCGTGTCATCCAGGACGACGAAGGCACCGCCGCCATGGCGGCCGGGGCGGCGCAGGGCCGCGCGACGCCCAACTCCCCCCAGTGGGCGGCCGTCGAGGCCACCAACCCGATCAAGCAGTACATGACCGCCGTGCTCACCGGCACCGACCCGGCGAAGGCGGCCAAGGACGCGTCGGAGAGCATCACCAAGACCCTCGGCTCGTGAGCGGGCGGCGCCGGGCCGCCCTCTGGCCCTACCTCCTCGTCGCGCCGACCGTCCTCGGCGGCGCCCTGCTCCTCGGCTACCCCCTCGTCCGCAATCTGCTGATCTCCTTCCAGCAGTACGGCATGGGCGAACTCATCAGGGGCGGCGCGCCGTTCGTCGGACTCGCCAACTACCGAAAAGTCCTCGCGGACCCGGAGTTCTGGGAGGTCGTCCGGCGCACCTTCTGGTGGACCCTGATCAACGTCGTCCTGATCATGGTGATCGGCACCCTCGTCGCGCTGGTGATGCGGCGGCTCGGCCGGCGGATGCGGATCCTGGTGACGAGCGGGCTCGTCCTGGCCTGGGCCAGCCCCGTCATCGCCACCACCACCGTCTTCCAGTGGCTTTTCGCCTCCCGCCTCGGTGTCGTCAACTGGGGCCTGGTGCGCCTGGGTTTCACCTCCTACGAGGGGTATTCCTGGCTCGCCGACGGCACGGCCGCCTTCACCGTCCTCGTCCTGCTCGTGGTGTGGCAGTCGGTCCCGTTCGCCGCCATCACCCTGCACGCGGCCCTGATGACCGTGCCCGAGGAGCTGTACGAATCGGCCCGGCTCGACGGCGCCGGCGCCTGGCGGATCTTCCGCTCGATCACCCTGCCCCTGCTCCGCCCCCTCTTCGGCCTGGTCCTCTGCCTCGAAGTGATCTGGGTCTTCCGCTGCTTCGCCCAGATCTGGGCCGTCACCCGCGGCGGCCCCGGTGACGCGACGACCACGCTGCCGGTCTACGCGTACCGGGTTGCCCAGTCCCTGCACCGCTACGACCTCGGATCGGCCGTCTCGACCCTGACCGTGCTCCTCCTGGTCGCCGTCCTCATCGCCTACTTCCGTCAGTTGCTCCGGCAGGAGGCCGACCGGTGACACCCCGCGCCCTGCACCGCATCCCGCTGAACACGGCCGCGGCGACCGTCTTCGTCCTCGCCGTCTTCCCCGTGTACTGGATGGTCCTCACCGCCTTCAAACCCACCCCCGACATCCAGGCCGAAACCCCCGTCTTCCTGCCCACCTCCCTCACCCTGGAGCACTTCGCGCACGCCGTCGAGGCCGACGGCTTCTGGCTCTTCTGGCGCAACAGCCTGCTCGTCACCGCCGGTTGCGTCCTGCTCGCGCTGGTCGTGGCGCTCGGCGCGGCATTCGCCGTCGCCCGCCTGCGCTGGCGCGGCCGGCGCGGATTCGTCCTGATGGTCTTCATCGCCCAAGTCGCTCCGTGGGAAGCGCTCTTGATCCCCATGTACGTCATCGCCCGGGACGCCGACCTGCTCGACCGGCTGGTGACCCTCACCCTCATCTACTTCATGGTCACCCTGCCCTTCACGATCGTGACCCTGCGCTCCTTCCTCGCCGCCGTCCCCGCCGAACTCGAAGAGGCCGCCCAGGTCGACGGCTGCACCCGCGCCGAGGCGTTCCGACGGGTGACGCTGCCCCTGCTCGCACCCGGGCTGATGGCCACCTCGCTCTTCGGATTCATCACCGCCTGGAACGAGTTCGCCTTCGCCAACATGCTCATCATCAAGAACCAGGACGACCGGACCCTGCCCGTCTGGCTCTCCTCCTTCTCCAACGTCTTCGGCACCGACTGGGGCGCCACCATGGCCGCCTCCACCCTCTTCGCCCTGCCCGTCCTCCTCCTCTTCCTGGTCCTGCAGGGCCGGGTCGCCGCCGGGATGACCGGCGGAGCCGTGAAGGGATAGCCCGACGCCATGCGCACACCCGCACTTGTGCCCGAGCCCACCCAACTCAGCCTGTTACCCGGCGCGTTCACCTTCGACGACGACACGGCGCTCAGGATCGCCCCCGGCGCCCAGGGCGCCGCCGAGCTGCTGCGGACCCTCCTCGGACCGGCCACCGGGCTGCGGCTGCCCGAGCGACCGGACGGGCCCGTCGTCCTCGCCCTCGACCCCGCCCTCACCGGACTGGGCGACGAGGGGTACGGCCTGACCGTCGGCGCCCACGGAGTCCTGCTGCGCGCCGCCACCGCCACGGGACTGCTCGCCGGAGTCCAGACGCTCCGTCAACTCCTGCCCACCGAGGCGCTGCTCGACCACCCCGTCACCGGGGTGGAGTGGACCGTTCCCTGCGTCCAGATCACCGACGTCCCCCGGTTCTCCTGGCGCGGCGCCATGCTCGACGTCTCGCGCACCTTCCGGTCCATCGCCTTCCTCCGGCGCTACGTCGACCTGCTCGCCCTCCACAAGCTCAACGTCCTCCACCTCCACCTCACCGACGACCAGGGCTGGCGCATGCCGGTCGCCGCCCACCCCCGGCTCACCGAGATCGGCGGCCATCCGCACGGCGGCGCCTACACCCGCACCGAACTGGCCGCCCTCGTGCGGCACGCGTCCGAACGAGGCGTCACCGTCGTCCCCGAGATCGAGATGCCCGGCCATGTCAGAGCCGCGCTCGCCGCCTACCCGACCCTCGGCAACCGGCCCGACCGCACGCTCGCGGTGTGGGACCGCTGGGGGGTGTGCGACACCGTCCTCGGGGTCCACGACGAGGCCCTGGACTTCTGCCGCGACGTCCTCGACGAGGTGATGGACGTCTTCCCCTCCCCGTACGTCCACATCGGCGGCGAGGAGTGCCCCACCACCGAATGGCACGCCTCACCCGCCGCCCGCCGACGCGCCGCCGAGGAGGGACTCGACGGGCCCGACGCCCTGCACGGCTGGTTCATGGAGCGGATCGGCGCTCACCTCGTCAAGGCCGGCCGCCGGCCGCTCGGCTGGACCGAGACCGGCGCCGACCTCCCGCCGTACTTCACCGTCATGCCCTGGCGCGACACCGTCCACGGCCTGACCGCAGCCCGTCGCGGCCACCAGGTCGTGATGGCGCCCTACCGCTCCACCTACCTCGACTACCCCCAGTCGGCGAGCCCCGACGAGCCGCCCGGCCAGCCCGGAGCCGTCGTCGACCTGCGCACCGTGCTCGGCACCGACCCCGCGCCCGCCCATTGGAGCCCCGAGGAGAGCGGACGCGTCCTCGGCACCCAGGCGCAGCTCTGGACCGAGTACGTCCCCACCGGCGCCCACGCCGAGTACCTGGCCTTTCCACGGCTCTGCGCCCTCGCCGAGACCGCCTGGACCGGGCGCCGGGACTGGCCCGGCTTCCAGGCACGGCTGCGCCACCACCGGACCCGGCTCGACACCCTCGGAGTGCCGCGCCGCCTTTCCCCCACCTCCGTCCAAGGAGAGGAATCCTCATGAGTACCCGACCCACGAGCACCGGCACGACGAGCGACGACACCACGAGCACAGGCGCGACGAGCCCCCGGACGATCGGCGCCGGCCTGCGGATACGGGCCGCGCTCGCCGTAGCCGCGGTGACCGGCCTCGGCGCCACCGCCCTGACCGCGCTTCCGGCGGCCGCGGCCGGTGAGGCCGTGACCGTCCAGTACCGGCAGAGCGCCGGTGGGAGCGACCAGGTCGAGCCCTGGTTCAAGGTCGTCAACTCCGGTTCGTCGAGCATCCCGTTGAGCCAGGTGAAGCTGCGGTACTACTTCAAGGCCGACGCGGGAGCCTCGTACACCTACGCCTGCTCCTGGGCGGTGAAGGGCTGCGCGAACCTCACCGGAACCTTCGGCACCCTCGCCCGGCCCACCGCCACCGCCGACCGCTACCTGGAGGTCGGCTTCACCGCGGGCGCCGGCAGCCTCGCCCCCGGCGCCGACACGGGCGACATGCAGCTGCGCTTCCACCGCTCCAACTGGCAACCGCTGAACCAGAGCGACGACTACTCCTTCGGCCCGACGCAGACCACGTACGCGAACTGGAGCAAGGTCACCGCCACCGTCGGCGGCGTCCAGGTCTGGGGCACCGCCCCGGCGGGCAACGAGCCGACCCCGACCCCCACCGACCCCACCACCCCGCCGCCCGCCAACGGCCCGGCCCTCTTCGACGACTTCGACTACACCGCGCACACCGACCCCTCGATCGCCGCCCACGGCTGGAGCGTGCGCTCCAACTCCGGCGGCCCCGGCGTGCCCGGCGCCACGTGGGCACCCGAGAACGTGACCTTCGCCAAGGAGGGCACCAACTCGATCATGAACCTGCGGACCTCGACCGCGGGTACCCCCGAGTCGACGCGACAGACCGAAGTCCTCACCCGCTCCATGAAGTTCAAGAACGGCACGTACGCGGCGCGGGTCCGCTTCTCCGACGCGCCGCTCTCCGGACCGGACGGCGACCGTCTCGTCCAGACGTTCTTCACCATCAACGACCTCAAGGCGCCGATGGCGGACGACTACGCCGAGTACGACTTCGAGTACCTGCCCAACGGCGGCTGGGGCGAGCCCGCCAACATCCTCTACACGACCTCGTGGGAGACCTACCGGCCCGACCCCTGGGAGGCGGTCAACCAGCACTCCGAGGTCCGCGCGAGCTACGCGGGCTGGCACGACCTCGTCCTGACCATCGACGACAACACGATCGTGTACTACGTCGACGGCCAGGAGTTCGGCCGCCACGACGCCCGCTATCTGCCCGAACGCCCGATGTCCATCAACTTCAACCAGTGGCTCATCGACCTCCAGGGTCAGACCTCGACCACGGCACGGTCCTACGACCAGAAGGTCGACTACGTCCTGCACGTCAAGGACCAGGTCCTGACCCCGGCGCAGGTGGCCGCCAAGGTCGCGGCGTACCGCACGGCGGGCACGGCCTTCGAGGACTCCGTACCGGCCGTCTAACGGCGCGCGTCCCGCGGTCCTGCCCGGGGTGAGGGGCGGGGGGGGGCGGGCCCCCCCCCCCCCCCCCGACCCCGCCCGGCGGGGCGCCAAGCGGGGGGGGGGCCCCCAACACCCCCCCCCCACCCCCCCCCACACCCCCCGCGGGGCC
>NZ_JBSGWV010000001.1:0-239778 GCF_053609105.1 Streptomyces sp. NPDC054975 | reverse complement strand
CCGAGGCCGGCCGAGGCCGGGGCCGAGCGGCTGGCCCGGGTGTCCGACGGGGTGGGGGCGGGGGGGGGGGCGGGGGGGGGGGGGGGGGCGGCCCAGCCCCCCCCGCCCCTCACATGACCGTCCCGGGCTTGACCACTTCGTTGGTCCAGACCAGAATCCAGCCCACGCAACCCGCACGAACACGCCGTTCGGTCCCCCCACGACGGGTCAGCTCCCCATGCCGTCCTCCATTCATGGAACGCAGAAGGTGACCTACGTGAAGAACCGACATCTCGTCTGTCCCCTGGCAGCCGCGACCGCCCTCGCCCTGGCGGGCTGCGGGCTCCTGCCCGGCGACTCCGCGGGCACCCGCACGGTCAACGTGTGGCTGATGCGCGACAGCGTCAGCGAGGACTTCCTCCAGCGCTTCACCGAGGCGTACGAGGCCGAGCACGAGGGGGTCGAGCTGGAGTTCACGATCCAGGACTGGACCGGCATCGGCAAGAAGGTCACCGAGGCGATCCGGGGAGCGGGCGGCCCCGACGTCATCGAGGTCGGCAACACCCAGGTCGCCCAGTACGCCGACACCGACAAGCTCTACGACCTGACCCTGGAATCCGTGCGCGACCTCGGCAGCGAGGACTGGCTGCCCGGCCTCGCCGAGCCCGGCCGCATCGGCGGGTCCCAGTACGGCATCCCCTGGTACGCCGCCAACCGGGTGGTGATCTACCACAAGGACCTCTTCGCGCAGGCCGGCGTCGTCCAGCCGCCCGCCACGCGCGCGCAGTGGCTCGACGACACCGAGAAGCTCAACCGCAACGGCTCCCAAGGCATCTACCTCGCCGGACAGGACTGGTACACGCTCGCCGGGTTCATCTGGGACGAGGGCGGCGAGCTGGCCGTGGACAAGGGCGGCGAGTGGACCGGCGCCCTGGACAGCCCCGCCGCCCTGCGCGGCATGGACTTCTACAAGGACCTGCAGTCGCTCGGCTCCGGGCCCAAGAACGCGGACGAGCAGACACCGCCCCAGGCCGAGGTCTTCGCCCGGGGCGACGTCGCCCAGATCATCGCCACCCCGAGCGCCGTCGCCGCCATCACCAAGGCCAACCCGGGACTCAAGGACAAGCTCGGCTTCTTCCCGATACCCGGCAAGAAGGCCGGGCAGCCCTGCGCGGTCTTCACCGGCGGCTCCGACCTGATCGTCCCGGAGAACGCGCCGGAGCGGAACGCCGCGATCGACGTCGTCAAGGCGCTGGCCGGCGAGAAGTGGCAGACGGAACTGGCCCGTGCCATGAACTATGTTCCCAACAAGACCTCCCTCGCCTCGGTCGTCGAGGGCCAGGAAGCCACCGCCGTCATGGCCGTCGGCGCCGCGCGCGGCAAGGCCACGCCCAACTCGCCGCAGTGGGCCGACGTCGAGGCCGCCAACCCGATCAAGCCCTACATGACGGCCGTCCTCCAGGGCGAGGACCCGAAGGAGGCCGCCCAGGCCGCCTCCGCACGGATCAGCGAGGCGCTCGCCGAGTAGCCAGGGCCGGCTTCGGCTGCCGGGAACTCCAGGGCCCGGTACGTCGCCCACCAGGCAGGCCGCGCGGGCCGCGCCGACCAGCATTCAGCGCCTACACACCCGCGATCCCCCGAACGGTCATGTCGAATCCAATCGGCCACGGAAGAAGTAAGGAGCCGGACCACCGCGCAACCGGTCCGGCCCTCACCGTCCCCCTTCCGTACGCCGGAGGAGCCCGACATGCCCGCACCGTCACCCGCAGCCACTGTCGCACCCGCTGTCCCCGTCCCCGCCGGTGTTCCCCTCTCGAGCGCCCCCCTGACGAGCGCTCCGCTCACCGGGCTCCCGGCGCAGCCGCAGCCCCTCGCCGCGGACCGGCCCACGGCGGAGCAGCCCCGCTACGTCGTCTGCCTCGCCCGCGACCAGGACGACGTCCGCGCCGCCCAGCGCCTGCGTCACCAGGTCTTCGCCGGTGAGATGGGGGCCCACCTCGACGGACCCGAGCCGGGCCTCGACATCGACGCCTTCGACGCGTACTGCGACCACCTGCTCGTCCGTGAGGAGGCCACCGGTGAGGTCGTCGGCACCTACCGCGTGCTGCCGCCCGACCGCGCCCGGATCGCCGGGCGGCTCTACTCCGAGAGCGAGTTCGACCTCGGCCGCCTCGGCCCGATCCGCGACGACCTGGTCGAGGTCGGCCGCTCCTGCGTCCACCCCGCGCACCGCAACGGCGCCGTCATCGCCCTCATCTGGGCCGGGCTCGCCCGCTACATGACCCGCACCGGCCACAACTGGCTCGCCGGGTGCTGCTCGATACCGCTCGCGGACGGTGGCACCCTCGCCGCAGCCACCTGGGACCGGGTCAAGGCCAAGCACCTCGCACCCGAGGAGTACTGGGTCACCCCGCACAAGCTCTGGACCCCGGACGGGATCGCCCGTCCCGAGGGCCGCGTCGAGCTGCCGCCGCTGCTGCGCGGCTACCTCCGGCTCGGCGCTTGGGTCTGCGGCGCACCCGCGCACGACGTGGACTTCGGTGTCGCGGACCTCTACGTCCTGCTGTCGCTGCGCAACACCAACCCCCGCTACCTGCGCCACTTCCTCTCCCTCGCCCCGGCGCAGTGAGCACCGTCGGCCCCGTCAATCCCTGGCTGCCGACGTCCCCGTGCGCGCCCGATGCCTGCGCACGGCACTCCGGCCCGGTCGCCGGGTCCGTCCTGGCGGCGGTCCGGCTGGTCGTGGGCATCGCCACCGTCCTCGCCGGGGTGCTGCTCGCGCCTGCGGCGGCGCTGCTGCCGGCGGCGGGCCGGCGGGCACTCGTCCGGGTGTGGTGCCGGGTGGTCCTGCGGGCCTTCGGCGTCCGGATGAAGCTCACCGGGGTCCCGGCCCCGGCGGACGGGCCGTTCCTGGTCGTCGCCAACCACATCTCCTGGCTGGACATCCCGCTCGTCGCCTCCGTCCTGCCGGGGCGCATGCTCGCCAAGCGGGAGGTCCGGCAGTGGCCGGTGCTCGGTCCGCTCGCGGCGCGGGGCGGCACCCTCTTCATCGACCGTGACCGGCTGCGCGCCCTGCCCGACACCGTCCGGGCGATGGCCGGCGCCCTGGCGGGCGGCGGCCGGGTGATCGTCTTCCCCGAGGGCTCGACCTGGTGCGGCCGGGGTGGCGGAGCGTTCCGGCACGCCGCCTTCCAGGCGGCCCTCGACGCTTCCGTACCGGTGCTTCCGGTGAGACTGGAGTACCGTCCGGTCGGGCCGGCCGCGTTCGTGGGGGAGGATCCGCTGGCCGCCTCGCTCTGGCGGATCGTCGCCGCCCGCGGCATCACCGCCGAGATCCGGATACTGGATCCGATATCCACGATCCAGTATCCGAACCGTCGTGCGCTGGCTCAGGCGGCTCAGCGCGCCGTCGCCAGCGACAGCGCGAAGCGCCCGTCCTTGTCCGTCCACCAGCGGGTCAGCTCAAGCCCGGCCTCGGCCAGCTCCGCCCGCACCCCCGCCTGACGGAACTTCGCCGACACCTCCGTGCGCATCTCCTCGCCCGCCTCGAACGGCACCACGAGATCCAGCTGCGGGATCTTCACCGTCAGCGCGTGACGCGCCCGCAGCCGCATCTCGATCCACTGCCGTTCCCGGTCCCAGAGCGCCACGTGGTCGAAGTCGTCCGGCTGGACGTCCGCGTCCAGCTCCCGGGCGATCACGGCCAGCACGTTCTTGTTGAACGCCGCCGTCACCCCGGCCGCGTCGTCGTACGCGGCGACCAGCGTCGCCTCGTCCTTCACCAGGTCCGTACCGAGCAGCAGCGCGTCACCAGGCGCCAGCATCGCCCGCACCGAGCGCAGGAACGTCGCGCGCTCGGCGGGCAGCAGATTGCCGATCGTGCCACCGAGGAACGCCACCAGGCGCGGCCCCGGCGTCCCGGGCAGCGCGAGGCCCCGGGTGAAGTCGGCGACCAGGGCGTGGATGTGCAGCCCGGGCCGTTCGGCGAGCAGCGCCTCGGCCGCCCCCTTCAGCGCCGACTCGCTCACGTCCACCGGCACGTAGCTGTCGAGCTCCGGCAGCAGCGCGTCGATCAGGAAGCGGGTCTTCTCCGACGAGCCCGACCCCAGCTCGACCAGGGTCCGCGCCCCTGTCGCCGCGGCGATCTCGGGCGCCCGGGCGATCAGGATCTCCCGCTCGGCACGGGTCGGGTAGTACTCGGGCAGCCGGGTGATCTCTTCGAACAGTTCGCTGCCGCGCGCGTCGTAGAACCACTTCGGCGGGAGTTCCTTCGGTGTACGGGTCAGCCCGTGGAGCACATCGGCGCGCAGATCGGCCTCCGTGGCGTCCTCGGGAAGGGTGCGGGTCAATTGGAACGGGCTCACGGGGAGGGCTCCTTGAGCGAGGTGAGGGTGACATCGGTACGGGTGGCGGTCAGCAGCGTGTGGTCCGGCACCTCGTGCCAGCGCGGATCGTCGTCGTACGGTTCGGAGGCGACGACCGTGCGGGCGGCGCCGGGAGGACCGGGCTCCGTCCGGTACCAGAGGGAGTCCCCCCAGGTGGTCGCCGCGAGGGTGGTCCCGTCGGTGAGCAGCAGGTTCAGCCGGGAGTCGGGTGCCGCCTCGGCGACCTCCGCCACGGTGTCCGCGAGCGCCTGCTCCAGGCCGTCGCCCGCCCGCAGCCGGTGCAGCACCAGCGCCCACACCAGGGCCGAGTCGGTACGCGCCTCCAGGGCGAGCAGCTCGGCGGCCGGCAGCGTCGCCGCCACGGGGGCGAGCGAGCCGGGCCAGCCCCGCACCGCCCCGTGGTGGCTGAACAGCCACGGCCCCGAGGCGAACGGGGCCGCCGCGGCCTCCCCGTCCGCCCCCGGCACCGTCGCGTCCCGTACGGCCGCGAGGAACGTCTCGGCGCGCACCACGCGCGCGAGGTCCAGGAAAGAGGCGTCGGCCCAGATCGGCACGGCCCGCCGGTAGCGCGCGGGCACCGGATCGCCCTCGGCGTACCAGCCGACCCCGAAGCCGTCCGCGTTGACCGTGCCGTACCGCTGCCCACGCGGCTCCCAGGACTGCCGGTACAGCGCGTGCGGCGGCCCCGTGAGCAGCTCACCGAGCGCCACCGACGGGCCCATATAGGCAAGGTGACGGCACATCAGGCGAGCTCCGCATCCCGTGCGGTCCGGAAACCGGAGAAGATCTGCCGGCGCACCGGAAGGTCCCAGTTGCGGAACGTACCCCGGCAGGCCACCGCGTCCACCGCGAACGAACCGCCGCGCAGCACCTTGTGCGCGGGGCCGAAGAACACCTCCGAGTACTCCTTGTACGGAAAGGCCGTGAACCCCGGGTACGGCAGGAAGTCGCTGGCCGTCCACTCCCACACGTCACCGATCAACTGCCGTACCCCGAGCGGCGAGGCGCCCTGCGGATAGGTCCCGGCCGGGGCCGGCCGCAGGTGGCGCTGGCCCAGGTTGGCGTGCTCGGGCGCCGGGTCGGCGTCACCCCAGGGATAGCGGCGCGACCGCCCGGTCGACGGGTCGTGCCGGGCCGCCTTCTCCCACTCGGCCTCCGTGGGCAGCCTGCGCCCGGCCCAGCGGGCATAGGCGTCCGCCTCGTACCAGCTGACGTGCACCACCGGCTCGTCCTCGGGCACCGGCTCCGTCACCCCGAACCGCCGCCGCATCCACTGCCCGCCGTCCCGCCGCCAGAACAGCGGCGCGGCGATCTCGTGCTTGCGGATCTGCTCCCAGCCCTCCGCCTGCCACCACCGCTCGTCCGTGTAGCCGCCGTCGGCCACGAACGCCATGTAGGCGCCGTTGGTGACCGGCGCGGTGTCGATGAAGAACGACGGGACGACCCGGGTGTGCGCAGGCCGCTCGTTGTCCAGCGCCCACGGCTCGTCCGAGGTGCCCATGGTGAACGCGCCGCCCTCCACCAGGACTTCGGCCTCAAGAGGACCGCCGTCCGTGGCGGGCGGCGGGGGAGCGGTCAGGGCCTGCGGCCCCTTCCGTAGCTGATGGGTGATCAGCATCGTCTCGTCGTGCTGCTGTTCGTGCTGGGCGATCATCCCGAAGGCGAACGCAGCCTCCACCAGCGGCCGCCCCTCCAGCGGGGTGCGCTCCAGGACGTCCAGGACCCGGCCCCGTACGTCCGAGGCGTAGGCGCGGGCCTCGGCCGGCGGCAGGAGCGGCAGCGTGGGGCGGGCGGCGCGGGGATGCTCGAAGGCGTCGTAGATCGAGTCGATCTCCGGGCGCAGCGCGTCCCGCCCCGCGACCGCCCGCCACAGCCACTGCTCCTCCTGGTTGCCGATATGGGCCAGGTCCCACACCAGCGGCGACATCAAGGGGGAGTGCTGAGCGGTGAGTTCGTCGTCCTCGACGCAGGAGGTGAGGAGCGCGGTACGGGCCCGTGCGGAGGTGAGCGCGTCCAGCGCCCGCCGCCGCAGGGCCGTCGGGTCGTCGGTCACGGTCATGACGCCACCTCCAGGAGGTCGTCGGCGGGACAGCCGCCGGGCAGGACATAACGCTCGTGGAAGGCGGCCACCGCGCCGACGACGGCCGGGCTCGCCCCGATCCGGGGGAGCGCCTCCATCGCGGCCGTGAACGCCACCAGGGCCGCCGCGTGCAGTTCGGGATCCGTGAGCCCGTCCCGAGCGGCCGCGAGCCAGAGCGGATTGCGCGGAGCGGCCAGCGAATCCGCGCGCTCGGCAAGGGGTTTGACGGCGCGGTAGATCAATTCCGCCGCCTCCGGGTCGTCGAAGAGCGCCGTGGTCACGGCCACCGGCACGATCCACCCGTCGGGACCGGGCTGAGCGTCGATCATCCGCAGCTCCAGATGCCCGCGCGGTCGCACCGGCGGGAAGAGCGTGGTCATGTGGTACCGCAAGTCGTCCTCGTCGGGCGGCCTGGGGCTCCCGGTGCGCAGCCACTCCCGGAAGGTCAGCCCGTCCGGCACGGCCCACGGCGTGTCGTTGCCGCGTACGCACATCACCGGCGTGTCGAGGACGTGCGCCGCCCAGGCGTCGCGCGGCTCGCGCTCCGGGTCGGGGGCGAGGGCCCGCGCCGGGTCGAGGTCGGTCCACAGCGCCTGCCGGGTCGAGCGCCAGCCGGTCCGGCGCCCGCCGTGGACGGGAGAGTTCGCGAAGGCGGCCACCAGGACCGCGCCCAGCAGATGGGCCAGCTGCCAGCGGCGGTGGTGACCGAGCGGCCCCGGTTCCTCGTGGCCGGCGTCCAGGCAGACCTGCACGGACGCCGAGTCGCGCATCATGGCGCGGCCGGCGGGGCCCGTACGGTCGAGGGCGGTCTCCATCGCGTCGTAGCGGGGCTCGCGCAGGATCCTCTGGCGCGGCGCGTTCCAGGGGTCGACCCCGTAGCCGTTGAGGCAGAGTCCGAGCGGGGAGAGCGCGTCACGCACCGTGCGCAGATCGGCCGAGACGGTGTCGACGCAGCTCATGAGGGAGGCGGCGGGAGGCGAGCTGAGCTCCAGCTGTCCGCCGGGTTCGAGCGTGAGTGCCGAGGCCAGCGGCAGGGACCGTACGGTGTCGAGGGCCGGGGCGAGTCGTTCGGGCGGGACGGGAAGCCGCGGGTCACGCAGCTCGTGGACGAGCCATTCCACTTCCACCCCGACCGTGCGGGGCGGGCCCGTCTTGAAGCAGATACATCGCAGCAGGTCTTCGGCCTCGTCCGGGGTCATGGCCGGACCGCCCCGCGGTATACCGCTCGGCGACATGTCGTTTCCTCCTGTTCTCCTGGGCGCTGATTCCACCTAAAGCCACCACCGACAGGCGTGCAAGAGCGCCTCATCGGCCTCACGGTGAATATCCCGTTGCCCTGGGGGGACGGAGACGATCATGCTTTCGGGCATGAGCGCACGACTGCGGGGCATCGCGAAGCAGACCGAGGAGATCGTCGAAGCGGGCCGGTACCGGGCCCCCGGCGGCCGGTCCGTCTCCATCGAGGAGGAGCTGCGCGCCGCGCTGGCCGGTACCAGGCTGTACGGCCCCGAGCCGGTCCCCGCGAGCCCCGACACCGACCGCGCCACCGCGATCGAGGTCACCGACGAGAGCAGCCTGGTCGCCGCCCGCCGCCTGACGAGGGCGGATCCGGCAGCCCCGGTCGCCGTCCTGAACTTCTCCTCCGCCCGCAACCCCGGCGGCGGCTATCTGAACGGCGCCCAGGCCCAGGAAGAGGCGATCTGCCGCGCCTCCGCCCTCTACACCACACTCCTGCGCGTCCCCGAGTTCTACGCGCACCACCGGGCCGAGAGGGACGCCTTCTACACGGACCGGGTGATCCTGTCACCCGGAGTCCCGGTCTTCCGTGACGACCGCGGCGGCCTCCTGGACGAGCCGTTCAGGGTCGGCTTCCTCACCTCGCCCGCCCCGAACGCGGGCGTCGTCCGGCGACGGACCCCCGAGCTGGCCGACCGGATCCCGGCCGCCCTCGCGGCCCGAGCCGAACGGGTCCTGGAGACCGCCGTCGCCGGCGGATACCGACGGCTCGTGCTCGGTGCCTGGGGCTGCGGCGTCTTCCAGAACGACCCGGCCGAGGTCGCCGAGGCCTTCCGGGCGCTCCTCACCGACGGTGGCCGGTTCGCGGGCCACTTCGACGAGATCGTCTTCGGGATCCTCGACCGCACGGTCGACCGGACGACGCTCGGCGCGTTCCAGAAGGTCTTCGGCGCCTGATGCGCGCCTGATTCGGTGCCCGAGTGCCCCGACCGTTCCTGACATGCGGGGCCCGTACCGGCGTGCGAGGCTGAAATCGGCCCCAGCGTCCGAGTACCGCTGTCAGGAGGCACGACCGTGGGCAAGAAACAGACCCGGGTGAACAAGGGCGCCCGAACGGGTGGCCACGAACACCGGACCGAGGCGGCGGCGAAGCAGCAGACACCGGCCATGGGGGACACACCCCGGCCGATCATCGAGCAGGTCTCCCACAAGAAGGAACGGAAGTTCGGTCACAACTGACCTTCCGTTCCCCATGACCGGGTCCCGGCGCCGTCACGGCACCGGGACCGGCCACTGCGTACCCGTACCCCTTCCAGTATCCGTACGCTCCGGTACGGCTACGCCTCGTCGTCCCCGACCGGGATCGCCTCCGCCCGAGGAGCGGGCGGAGCCGCGCCGTTCAGCGAGGGCGTGTTCGCCACCGGGGCGCCCGGGTTCATGTTCGCGAGCAACTGACGGGCGAGACCCAGACCCGTGCCGCCCATGGTCAGGGCCTTGGCGAACATCTCCGCCATGCCGTCCGCGCCGTTCAGCAGGACCATCTGGTCCACGTTGCCGAAGGCCGACGCCCCGGCCTCGACGATCTCCGGCCACTTCTCGGCCAGCTGCTGCGCGACCACGGCCTCCTGGTTCTCGGCCAGGGCCGCCGCCCGCGCCTTGATCGACTCGGCCTCGGCGAGCCCCTTCGCCCGGGTCGCCTCGGCGACGGCGAGCCCCCGCGCCTGCTGGGCCGCCGCCTCCGCCTCACCTGTCAGCCGGGTCGCCGTCGCCCTCGCGGCGCTGGCGAGCTCGGTCTCCTTCGCCTCGGCCTGCGCCGCCGAGATCCGGGCGTCCCGTTCGGCCTCGGCCCGGGTCCGGGTCTCGTACGCCTTCGCGTCCGCGGGCTTACGGACGTCCGCCTGGAGCTGCTGCTCCTTGCGATGCGCCTCCAGCTCCGCCACCCGCGTCTCCTGGACGACGACCTCCTGACGCGCCCCGGCCTCGGCCAGCGGCCCGGCCTGCCGGGCCTTCGCGGACGCCTGGTCCCGCTCCGCCTGGTAACCGGCCTGCAGGATCTCGCTGTCCCGGGTGGCCTCCGACATGCGGGCCGCGGCCTGCTGCTCGGCCTCGGTGGCCCGCCGGTTGGCCTCGGCCTGCGCGATGCGGGCGTCACGCTGGACCGCCGCCGCGTGCGGCGCGGCCAGGTTCTTGATGTACCCCGTCGGGTCCTCGATCTCGTGGATCTGCAGCGAGTCGACGATCAGACCGAGCTTCTCCATCTCCGTGCCACAGGCCGAACGCGCCTGTCCGGTCAGCTTCTCCCGATCCCGGATCATGTCCTCCACCGTCAACCCGCCCACGATGGCGCGGAGATGACCGGCGAAGACGATGTGCACCCGCTCCGACATGAGTTTTTGCTGGTCGAGGAAACGACGGGCGGCGTTGGCGATCGACACGAAGTCGTCGCCCACCTTGAAGATCACCACACCCCGGACCTTGAGCGGAATGCCCTGGTGGGTGACGCACTCCACCTGCAACTGCGTCTCGTTGAGATCGAGCGACAGCTTCCGGACCGCCTGGACCCCCGGTAGCACGAGCGTGCCGCGCCCGGTGACGATCCGGAAGCCCATGCCCTCGCCGAGTCCCTCCATCTTGTGGTTGGAACCGGAGATGATCAGCGCCTCGTTGGGTTCAGCGACGCGCCACATGAGTTTGAACAGTGCGATGAGGACGAGGACGGCGGCGACCACGCCGCCCGCCAGGATGCCGATGCCCATGGGCAGCTCCCCCTTCACCGGAGCCGTGCGGATCCGGTGAAGGGAGTGTGCGCCTCGACGGACGGGCGCTCAATGCCTCGGTCAACCGCCGTACGCGGCTGTGACATGGACGGTGCGCGGAGGGAGATGTTCCACGACCATCACGACGGTTCCGGGAGGGATGCGCTCCGTGGCGTCGGCGGCGTAGGCGAGGAAGTGCTCGGCGCCGCCCCGGATCCGGACGATCACCTCGCCGACGAGGCCGGGCCCGACGGTGCCGGTGACCCGGCCGAGCAGGCCCACCATCGAGACGTCGTCCATGACCACACGGTACGTCAGATCCAGCCCTCCGGTGCGGCCCTGAACCCCTTGAAGTCGTCGCGGTGAATGGTGTGTCCGGACTCAGCGCACGCTGCGGATCGGGCGTACGGCGAGGGCCCCGAGGACCGACAGGGCGGCCGCGACCAGGAAGAGGGCCGTGTAGCCGCCGCTCAGCGAGACGATGAGGGAGGCGACGAACGGGGCGACGATCTGCGGCCCCGCGTTCGCGACGTTGAGCACGCCCATGTCGCGCGCCGCGTCCTCGGCCTTCGGCAGCACCATCGTGACCAGCGCCGTGTCCACCGCCATGTAGCAACCGAAACCGAGGCCGTTGACGACGGAGAAGGCCAGCATCGCCGTCCAGCTCGTCGAGACGGCCGGGATGAGCAGCGCGACGGCGGCCAGCGCGGCGGAGGCGCCGACGAACAGCTTGCGGCGGTCGTAGCGGTCGGAGAGCCAGCCGCCGAGGACGGTCGAGACCACCATGGCGACGGAGTTGAGCGGCATCAGGATCGCCACCGCCTCCTCGGGGGTGAGCCCCGCCGGCAGGGCGATGTGGTCCTTGAGGATGTAGAGCTGGAAGCCGGCGACCGCGAAGTACCCGAGGACGAGCAGCGCGCGGCCGATGAACGCCCAGCGGAAGTCGTGGTCCTTGAGCGCGCTGCCGAAGGCGGCGAGCTGCTGCTTCACGGGCAGGGGCGCCTTGGCGGGCATCCGCTGCTCGCGGGCGCAGGTGGTGAACAGGACGGCGGTGGCCGCCACGATCACACCGAAGACCAGGTACCCGGTGCGGTAGTCCTCCGAGAACGCCGCGCCGACCAGCGCGCCGATCGTGGAGCCGATCGGCAGGCCGAGCCCGACGGCGGCCGAGGCCTTCCCTCGCGCGGCGAGGGGGACCCGGTCGGGTACGACGGAGGTGATCGCGGCCTGGTAGATGTTCATGACGGCCTGACCCAGACACCAGGCGATGAGCACGAGCAGGATCGTGTTCACACTGCCCAGCAGGAACATCACCGGTATCGCGAGCAGACCGCCCGCCAGGATCCACGGGTTGCGGCGGCCCGAGCGGTCCGACAGCGCGCCGGCCACCGGGTTGAAGATCGTCGCGAAGATCGCCGAGACGCCGGAGACCAGACCGAAGTTGGCCACCTTGTTCGCCGGGTCGATGTCCTCGATCTGCAACGCGAGCAGCAGGCCAGGGACGCCGACGTAGAGCGCGTACATCGCCGTGTTCCCCGCGAGGAGCAGGGGCAGCAGCCCGCGGGTGGGCCGGGGGCCCGGCGGTGACTCGGCTCCGGTGGTGCCGACTCCGGAGGCGGAGGAGGAAAGGGCCACGGTGCCCTCCTGGTGAAGATCGCCCTGTGCGGGGCGAGGAGCGGATTGTGCGAGAGGGTTACACGTGTCAGTGACACGCGTCAGCACTGTGTAGCACCCGAATCCGGCCATCCGCCAGACCTGGGGCCGGATCGTTCTGGAAAGATGCCGGAGCGATGAGCCAGTCACCCAGACAGTCCGCCGAACGTCCCGTCCCGACGAGCGCCGATGTGGCGCGGCTCGCGGGCGTGTCCCGAGCCACCGTCTCGTACGTCCTGAACAACACCGCGGCCGTACGGATCAGCGAGCCGACCCGGCAGCGGGTCCGGGACGCGGCCGAGGAACTGGGCTACGTCCCGCACGCCGCCGCGCGCAGTCTGCGCGCGGGTCACAGCCGGATGGTCCTGCTGCCCACGGCGCAGGTGCCGATCGGCCCCCTGTACAGCCAGTTCTTCAACGAGCTGCAGTGGGCCCTGCGCCGTCTGGACTACACCGTCGTGCAGTACGGCAGCCTCGGCCTCGAAGGGGACGAGGCCGCGCGCGCCTGGGCGGAACTCCGGCCGGTCGCGGTGGTCTCGCTCGGCGAGGTCCCGCTCTCCCCGAGCGGTGTGGAGATCCTCAAGCGCTCCGGGGCCAGGGCCGTCATCACCGTCGGCCCGCACCGGGTCGAGGGCGCGCACGCCCTGGTCATGGACCAGGGCCGGGTGGGGCGCGTCGCCGCCACGCACCTGGTGGAGCGCGGGCGGCGCCGGATCGGCGTGGTGGTCCCCGAGGAGCCGGGTCTCGGCATGTTCTCCGGGCCCCGCCTCGAAGGCGCCCGCCAGGCGGTGGCGGGGACCGACGCCACCGTCGTACCGCTGCCGCTGCGGTACGAGGAGCAGGCGGCGAACGAGCTCGCCGGGCGCTGGCGCGAACTGGGCCTCGACGCGGTGTTCGCGTACAACGACGAGTACGCGATGCTCCTGATGCGCGCGTTGCAGGACGCGGGGATCGACGTCCCCGGCCAGACCGCGGTGGTGGGCTCGGACGACCTGTTGCTCGGGCGGCTGCTGCGGCCCCGGCTGACGACCGTGGAGATCGACATGGTGATCGGCCGGCACCTCGCCGAGCTGGTCGACAGCGCGGTCCGCGACCCCGACGCCACGCCGGGCACGCAGGAGCTGATGGCCTCGCGGGTGATCGCCAGGGAGTCCAGCTGAGCGAGCGGCGGCGGTGAGGCAGGGCGTGACGGGCGCCGGGGGCCGAAGCGGCTTAGCGTCGAAGCATGAGCACACTTCCGCGGCGTTACGAGATCCTGCTCGTTCCCGAGCACGTGGAGGACCGGGGCGGCGCGTCCGTGGAGGACAGCGCGGTCCGGTCGGCGGTCGTGGAGGCCACGGGCCGGACGGGCGCGTCGGGCTACCCGCGCTTCGAGGGGCACGGCATCGTCGCCGACATCGATCCCGAGACCCGCACGGTGGAGGCGCTCCTGGTCGACGGCCGCGAACTCGACTACGGCCTGACCGCGCTGGTCCGGTCCGCGCCGGGTGCCTGACGCGGAGCGGACGGAGCGTCCGCGACCGGGTCCCTTCCCCCGCCCTGACCGGCTCGGATCGCTGTCCTCGACCGGGTCCGTTCGCCCACCAGGTATCGCCGTTCCGGCACCGTTGACAGGAACCCCGGCCGGACGGAGACTCGGCGCGCACGCCGACGAAACAAAAATCACCAGGCGAACGAACGCGAGGACGGGCGGCTACCGCCGACCGTCCGAAGGTCACGTGGGAGAGAACCGATGAGCATCCGCGACGTCTACATCGTCGACGCCGTCCGCACGCCGATCGGCAGGTTCGGGGGCGCGCTCTCCGCCGTACGCCCCGACGACCTCGCCGCCCACGTGGTCAAGGCGCTCGTGGACCGCGCGCCCGCGCTCGACCCCGCCCGGATCGACGACGTCTACTTCGGCGACGCCAACGGCGCCGGCGAGGACAACCGCGACGTGGCCCGCATGGCCGTCCTGCTCGCGGGGCTGCCCACCTCCGTCCCCGGCGTGACCGTCAACCGCCTCTGCGGCTCCGGCCTGGAGGCGGTGATCCAGGCCGCGCGCGCCGTCGCGCTCGGCGACGCATCCGTGGCGATCGCGGGCGGCGTCGAGTCGATGTCCCGCGCGCCCTGGGTGCTGCAGAAGCCCGAACGCGCCTTCCCGGCCGCCCACCAGCAGCTGCACTCCACGACCCTGGGCTGGCGCATGACCAACCCGAAGATGCCCGCCGAGTGGACCGTCGCCCTCGGCGAGGGCGCGGAACTCGTCGCCGACAAGCACGCCCTCACCCGGGAGCAGCAGGACGCCTTCGCCCTCGCCAGCCACCGCAAGGCGGCCGAGGCGTGGGCCAAGGGGCTGTACGACGGCGAGGTCGTGCCGTACGCGGGGGTGGAGCTGACCCGCGACGAGTGCATCCGCGACACCACCTCCATGGAGGCCCTCGCCAAGCTCAAGCCCTCCTTCCGGAGCGAGGGAGGCACCGTCACGGCCGGGAACGCCTCGCCGCTCAACGACGGCGCCGCGGCTCTGCTCCTCGTCGACGAGGAGGGCCTGCGGGAGACCGGCCGGGAGCCGCTCGCGCGGATCCGCGCCTCCGCCGTCACCGGTATCGAGCCGCAACTCTTCGGGCTCGGGCCGGTGGAGGCGGTCCAGCGCGCGTTGGGCAAGGCCGGCCGCTCCTTCGCCGACCTGACGACCTTCGAGCTGAACGAGGCGTTCGCCGCCCAGTCCCTGGGCTGCCTCGCGGAGTGGCCGGAACTGGACCCCGAGATCGTCAACCCGCGCGGCGGCGCCATCGCCATCGGGCACCCGCTGGGCGCCTCCGGCGCACGGCTCGCGGGCGCGGTGGCCCACCAGTTGGCCGCGGCCGGTTCGGGAACGGGCCTCGCGGCCCTGTGCATCGGCGTCGGCCAGGGCCTGGCACTCGTCCTGGAGCGCTGACCGACGGAGCGGGGGCGGTACGCGAGCGGGCGTACGAAGCGGGGGCGGTACGCGAGCGGGGGCGGTACGCGAGCGGGCGTACGGAGCGGGGGCAGTACGCGAGCGGGGGCGGTACGGGATGTCCGTACCGCCCCCGCCCTGTGTGACCGGTCCGCCCGCTACTGCTGCTTGGCGTCCTCGATGGACTTGCGCACCTCGTCCATGTCCAGCTTGCGCGCCTGGCCGATCACGTCCTCCAGGGCCGCCTCCGGCAGCGCCCCTGGCTGGGCGAACACGGCCACGTTGTCGCGGACGATCATCAGCGTCGGGATCGAGCGGATCTCGAACGCGGCGGCCAGCTCCTGCTGCGCCTCGGTGTCCACCTTGGCGAAGACGAGGTCCTCGTGCCGCTCGGAAGCGGCCTCGAAGACCGGCGCGAACTGGCGGCACGGGCCGCACCAGGAAGCCCAGAAGTCGATCAGAAGGAAGTCGTTCTCACTCACGATCTGGTCGAAGTTGTCCTTGGTGAGCTCGACAGTGCTCATGTTTTCTGCCTCTCCGGGTCTCCTGGCGGGTGCCACTCACGGTCCCCTGGGGACTCGCCCCGCACAACCGCGTATCGAGCCGCGCTATTCCGCGCCGCCCCACGCACGTGCGTCGGCTGTCCCCTGGGTGCACCGTGCGTGTTCCGCGTGTGCACGCCGCGCCTTCCCCTGTGGCCACCGCGCACACCTGCCACCAGACTGGGGCCCATGACACACGAGGTGCACGAGTACGACGTGGTGGTCCTGGGCGCGGGACCGGTGGGCGAGAACGTGGTGGACCGCGCGAGGGCCGCGGGCCTGAGCGTCGCGGTGGTCGAGAGCGAACTGGTGGGCGGCGAGTGCTCGTACTGGGCCTGCATGCCGAGCAAGGCCCTGCTCCGTCCGGCCATCGCCCGCTCCGACGCACGCAAGGTCCCCGGTCTGCGACAACTGGTCCAGGAGCCGCTGGACGCGGCGGCGGTACTCGCCCACCGTAACTACTACGTCTCCGACTGGAAGGACGACGGCGCCGTCGGCTGGCTCGACTCCATCGGCGCCCGCCTCTACCGGGGCCATGGCCGGCTGAACGGCGAGCGGAAGGTCACCGTCGAGGGGCCCGAGGGCGACCGCCATCTCCTCTCCGCACGCCATGCCGTCGCCGTCTGCACCGGCAGCCGCGCCGCGCTGCCCGACCTGCCGGGACTGACCGGGGCCCGGCCCTGGACCAGCCGCGAGGCGACCAGCTCCCAGCACGTTCCGGGCCGGCTGATCGTGGTCGGTGGGGGAGTGGTCGCGGCGGAGATGGCGACCGCCTGGCAGGCGCTCGGCTCCCGCGTGACGGTCCTGGTCCGCGGCAAGGGGCTGCTGCCCCGCATGGAGCCCTTCGTCGGCGACCACGTCGCCGACGCGCTCACCGAGGGCGGCGCCGACGTCCGTACGGGCGTGTCCGTCGCCGCCGTCGTACGCGACGGGGGCACCGGACCGGTCACCGTGGTGCTGGAGGGCGGCGACCAGGTCGAGGGCGACGAGGTCCTCTTCGCGACCGGGCGCAGCCCGCGTACGGAGGACATCGGCCTGGAGACCGTCGGCCTGGAGCCCGGCTCATGGCTGTCGGTGGACGACACCCTCCGGGTCGAGGGCAGCGACTGGCTCTACGCCGTGGGAGACGTCAACCGCCGGGCGTTGATGACCCATCAGGGCAAGTACCAGGCCCGGATCGCCGGAGCGGCCATCGCCGCCCGCGCTTCCGGCACCTCCGTCCAGGAGCCCGACCGCTGGAGCGCGCACACGGCCACCGCCGACCACGCCGCCGTGCCGCAGGTCGTCTTCACCGACCCCGAGGCCGCGTCCGTCGGACTCTCGCTCGCCGAGGCCGAGAGCGCCGGGCACCGGGTCCGCGCCGTCGACCTCGACCTCACCTCGGTGGCGGGCGCGGGGCTGTACGCCGACGGGTACCGGGGCCGCGCCCGGATGGTCGTCGATCTGGAGCGCGAGATCGTCCTCGGCGTCACCTTCGTCGGACCGGGCATCGGGGAACTCCTCCACTCGGCGACCGTCGCCGTCGTCGGTGAGGTCCCGATCGCCCGGCTCTGGCACGCCGTCCCCTCCTATCCGACGCTGAGTGAGGCCTGGCTGCGGCTCCTTGAGGCGTACCGGGACGGTTCGGGGACGTCATGACCTCCGGGGCCCCCGACCTCACCAACGACTACGACGGTCCCTGCGCGGTCTGCGGGGCCGTCGTGGCGGCGGGGACGGGGGTCCTGCGGCACGGCCACGGTCAGGCGGAGGGCTGGCGGGTCTTCCATCCGGGGCACGTGCCCGAAGACGCGCCGCCGGCCCGGCAGAACCTGCCGGGCTGGCACCACCGCCGCCTCCTGGCGGTGGACATCGTGACCACCGGCTACCGGACGGCCGTGGATCGGATCCTTTCCGCGTCGGTGCGGGGCAGCGACGGGTATATCGGAGATTGGATCATGGATCCTGGATCCAATCTCCCATCTCCGGTGTCCGGCGAGGGGCCGGATCTCGCCGCCGCCGTCGAACGGGCCCGCGCCGAAGGCATCCCCGCACCCGAGGCCCTCGACGAACTCGCGACCGTTCTCACCGATCACCTCGCCGCGCACGAGGTGCTCGTCGTCTGGTTCTCCCCGTACGTCCTGACCACCGTCCACGCCGAGCTCCTGCGCCACGGCCTGGCCCCGCTGACCGAGCGGCTCCCGCAGGGTGTCGCCCCCGTCTGCGACCCCCTGGTCCTGGACCGCCACGCCGACCGCTACCGCCCCGGCCGCCGCTCCCTGCGCGCCGTCGCCGAGTGGTACGGCGTCCCGCACGCCCACCCCGGAGACGCGGCGTCGGACGCCGAGGCCGCGCTCGCCCTCGCTCAGGTGATCGCGGACTCGTACCCCGCGCTCGCCAAGCTGTCCCGCCCCGCGCTCCACGTCGAGCAGATCCGTTGGTACGCCGACCAGACCAGCCGTCACCCCGACGCCCCGGCCTGGCCCTTCACCGCCGTCACCCCGGAGCCCTGGCAGCCCCCGCCGGAGCGAGCGGCGCCGGCGTCACCGCGCCGCGCTCGCTGAGACCCGTCAGCCGCGCGGAATCAGGAGCCCCGCCGCCGACCGTGCCGCCTCGAGCGCCGGCCGAGCATCCGGGCCGGACTCCTGGCCGAGGACCACACGGGTACTGAGGCCGTCGAGGAGCGCGAGGAGTTCGGAGGCGCGCGCGGTCACCTCGGCCGTGTCCATCGGGGCGAAGCGGGACTGGCTCACGCCCTTGGTGAGCAGCGCCTCAAGGTCCTCCTGCCAGCCCCGGTCCAGCTCCCGCTGGGCCTCGCGCAGCGCCTCGTTCGCCGGGATGCGCGCCCAGAGCTCGATCCAGAGCGTCCACCGCGGATCGCGCGGACCGTGCGGCAGATAGAGCCGCAGGAAGAGATCGAGCTTGCGCTCCGCCGTCAGACGCCGGGCCAGCAGCGCGCGCCGCTCCTCCGCGAGGGTGGCCTCGCTCCAGCGCAGCGCGGCGAGCAGCAGCAGGTCCTTGCTGCCGAAGTAGTAGAGGATGTGGCCGCCGCTCGTGCCCAGGCGTTCGGCCAGCGCGGACATGGTGAGCGCCGCGAGGCCGTTCTCGGCGATGGCCGCCATGGCCTCCTCGAGCATTCGTTCCTGGGTGATGTGCCCGTCGCGCCGCCGTGCTGCCCCTGCCACCCGCTCCGCCTCCATCCCCGTGACCTGACAGGTCACGACTTTAACCGCAGGTCCCCGAGGTCTTGACGCGGCCGCCAC
This sequence comes from Streptomyces sp. NPDC054975, assembly GCF_053609105.1. Lineage (NCBI taxonomy): Bacteria > Bacillati > Actinomycetota > Actinomycetes > Kitasatosporales > Streptomycetaceae > Streptomyces > Streptomyces sp. NPDC054975. The sequence goes on along the minus strand of NZ_JBSGWV010000001.1, from coordinate 220,988 downwards.
CTCTCGCACATCTTGAACCCTGTTCTAAGTTCTAGAATGTCATTCAAGGTCTGGAGTGGGCATGCTGCACCAGGAAAGAGCGCCGGACGCCGGCCGAGACGGGGTCTGTCAGGACGAGGTCTTCCAGGTGGAGGGCCACGGCATCGACCCCATCCCCGACGCCGAACGCCACGGCGGCGCCAAGGACCTCTTCTGGCTCTGGTTCGGCTCCAACCTCACCTTCACCTACGTGATCAACGGCGCCCTCGCCGTCGCCTTCGGCCTGTCCTTCTGGCAGGCCACCGCCGTCGTCGTGATCGGCGGACTCTCCTTCTTCGCGATCAGCGCGGCCGGACTCAGCGGCGTCCGCACCGGCACCGCCACCCTCGTCATCTCCCGCGCCGCCTTCGGCGTGCGCGGCAACTGGCCCGCCGGACTGCTCAACTGGGTCGTCAGCATCGGCTACACCATCGTCAACACGGTCGTCGGCACCCTCGCCCTCGAAGCCCTCTTCGCCGACCTCGGCTGGTCCGGCGGCCACACGGCGCGCGCCCTCGCCCTGCTCGTCACCCTCACGATGACCTTCGCCGTCGCGCTCTGGGGTCACGCCACCGTCCAGTTCGCCGAACGCTGGATGGCCTACGCCCTCGCCCTCGGCTTCGCCGCCCTGCTCGTCTTCGTCCTGCCCGGCGCCGACACCGGTGCCGCCCCCGCCGAGGGCCCCGGCGTTTCCGCCTGGAGCCTGGCCTTCGTCGTCATGTTCGCGGGCCCCTTCTCGTACGTCCCGATGCCCGCCGACTACACCCGCTACCTGCCGCGCACCACCTCGCTCAAGGCCCTCACCTGGAGCGGCGCGCTCGGTGGCTTCCTCTCCTCCGTCGCCCTCGGGGTCGCCGGGGTCGCCGCCGCGACACAGACCGACATGACCGACGCCGTCGCGGGCGCCGAAGGGCTGCTCCCCGGCTGGTTCCAGCCGCTCTTCCTCGCCCTGGTCCTCGGTGGATCGGTCACCAACTCGATCATCACGCTCTACTCCTCCAGCCTGAACCTCCAGGTCCTCGGCATCCCCTGGAGCCGCGCCCGCGCCATCGTGGTCAGCGCCGCCGTCACCGCCCTCGGCTCGCTCGGCGCCCTCTTCCTCACCGACTTCACCACCTCGCTGCTCGCCTTCCTCTCCCTCCTGATCATCGTCTTCGCCCCCTGGGGCGGAGTCTTCCTCGCCGACATGGTGCTGCGCCGCTGCGCCTACGACTCCGCCGCCCTGCACGCCGGAGAGCACGGCGCCTACTGGTACCGCTCCGGCTGGCACCCCGCCGGCCTCACCGCCCTGCTCGCGGGCATGGCCTTCGCCGCCCTGACCTGCGACTCCGCGCTCTGGACCGGCCCCCTCGTCGCCCCGCTGGGCGGGGCCGACCTCAGCCTGCTCGGCGCGCTCGTCTCCGCGCTCGTGTACGCCGCCCTCGCGCGCCGCACCGCCACCCCGTACAGCCGTGACGCCTGATGCCCACGACGCCGCCCGTGTCCCAAAGGCCGCACCAACACACCTGTCAGAAGACGGAGTTCGACCGACCATGACCAGCACCACCCCCGCCGACCTCGTCCTCACCGGGGCCCGTATCCACACCGTCGACGCAGAGCTGCCCGAGGCGGAGGCGCTCGCCGTACGCGACGGCCGCATCGTCTGGCTCGGCGCGGACGCCGACGTCGCGCGCTGGACCGGGCCCGACACCACGGTCGTCGACGCGGGCGGCCGACTGGTCCTGCCCGGCTTCATCGACGCCCACAACCACGTACGCCTCGGCTCCGACGACGCCTGCGTCCAACTGGCCGGGGCCCGTACCCTCGATGCCATCCACGAGCGGATCTCCACCTGGCGGGCGGCCCACCCCTACGCCCGCTGGATCGAGGCCGAGGCCTTCGACTACTCCGCGATCCCCGGCGGCCGCATGCCCACCGCCGCCGACCTCGACCCCGTCACCGGCAACACCCCTGCCCTGGTGCTCAGTTACGACGTGCACACCGCCTGGCTCAACACCGCGGCCCTGCGCGTGCTCGACGTCACCCGGGACCGGACCGACCTGCCGTTCGGTACCGCCGTGACCGACCCCGAGACGGGTGAACCCACCGGATTCGTCAAGGACTTCGCCGTCAAGGGCCTCTCCCGCGCCGGTCACCGCGCCCTGCGTGAGCTCGGCGTACCGTGGGCCTCGCCGGACCGCCAGTACGGCAGGCTCGCCAAGAGCCTCGACGACGCCATCGCGTACGGCATCACGACGGTCGTCGAACCGCAGAACTCCCTGGACGACCTTGCCCTGTTCACCCGCGCCCGCGCCGAGGGCCGACTCCGCTCCCGGATCGTCGCGGCGCTCTTCCACCCGCGCGGCACCACCGACGCGGAACTGGACGAATTCGCGCTGGCGGCCAAGGAGTTCGCCGACGACCGGCTGCGGGTCGGACCGCTCAAGCTGTACATCGACGACGTCGTCGAACCCCGTACGGCCGCGCTCCTGGAGCCGTACGCGGGGTGCGGCCACCACCGCGGCGACACCTTCTACCCGCCGGAGGAGTTCGCCGACCTGCTCACCGGCCTCGACGCGCGCGGCTTCCAGTGCTTCGTCCACGCCACCGGCGACCGGGGCATCCGTACGGTCCTCGACGCCGTCGCCGCCGCCCGCACCACCAACGGCCCGCGTGACGCCCGCCACCAGGTCGTCCATGTCGAGTGCCTCGACCCGGCCGACACCCCGCGCTTCGCCGAACTCGGTGTCGTCGCCTGCATGCAGCCCCGCCACGCGGCCCCCGACATCGCGGGGCCTGGCCAGGACTGGGCCGAGAACATCGGCCCCGACCGCTGGCACAAGGCCTGGCCGCTGCGCAGCCTGCACGCCGCCGGCGCTGTCCTCGCCCTCTCCAGCGACTGGAACGTCGCCGAGATGGACCCCATGGTCGGCATCTACACCGCCGTCACCCGCCGCGCCCTGAACGGCGGGGGCGAGCCCTGGACGCCGGAGGAGACGATCGACGTCGCGACCGCCGTCGAGGGCTACACGATGGGGTCGGCGTACGCCAACTTCCTCGAGAAGGAGCGGGGTTCGCTGACCGTCGGCAAGCTCGCCGACTTCGTCGTCCTCTCCCGCGACATCCTCCGGATCGACCCGGAGAAGATCCCCGGCACGGTGGCCGAGACCGTCGTGGTGGGCGGCGAGATCGTCCACGCCCGACCGCGCGACTGAGCCCGCGTACCGGCGGCCCCCCCGGAAAGCGAGGGCCGCCGGTACGGCACCGGTCAGAGCCTGCCGAGGATCTTCTTCAGCTCGGCGATCTCGGCGGACTGGGTGCGTACGACGTCATCGGCGAGCTTCCGCGCCGTGGCGTCGCGACCGTTCTTCTGTTCGGCCTCGGCCATCTCGACGGCGCCCTCGTGGTGGGCGATCATCAGCTCGGCGAACTTGCGGTCGAAGGCCTTGCCCCGCAGGGCCGCCAGATCCTTCATGTCCTGCTCGGACATCATCCCGGCCATGGCGTGACCATCGCCGCCGTGGCCGCCGCCGTGCCCGCCGCCCTGAGCGGCGGTCTCGGGCTTGCCCCAGGCCTTGAGCCAGGTCTTCATGGTCCGGATCTCGGGGTCCTGGGCCTTCTCGACGTCGGCGACGATCTTCTTGACGCCGGCGTCCTCGGCACGCCCCTCGGCGAGCCGCGCCATCTCCAGGGCCTGCTGGTGGTGCGGGATCATGGCCTGGGCGAACGTGACGTCGGCGTCGTTGAACGCGCCGGTGGCGGATGCCGAAGGCCTGGCGCCGGTGGGCGCCGTACCGGTACCGCAGCCGGAGAGCAGAAGCCCCGCGACGACGACGGCTGCGGCGCAGGCCCCCGCGCGGCGGGGCGCGAGCTTACGGGTGGTGGGGTGGTGGAATGCACGCATGTCTGTGACACCTCGTGTGCTGTGTACGTGTGCTGTCGGAAAGGCTGAAGAGGCTTCCGCGGGCAGCGCGAGGCCCCCGCGGTGGCGATATCGGCCTAGATCCGCAGGACGGACAGCTGAGCGAGGTCGGGAGGTCTGGGCGGCGGGGCGTTCGGACCCAGCGCCGGTGCGAGTCGGCCGAGCAGCCGGACCAGCCAGTCGGGGTGCCGCCCGAGAGCGGCGAGGACGACCCGGGCGAGGGCCCAGACACCGAGGACGGCCACGCAGAGCGTGGCCATGTCGCCCTGCGCACGGGAGTCGTCGGCGGGGGCCGAGGAGGCTCCGGATTCGGACGGGCCGGAGGTGACCCCGGCGTGGTGCGCGGGGGCGGAGACGCGCGTCATGCCGTTCGCGCCGGTCCCGGTGGCGCTCTCCGAGGCGCCCTTCGGGTGCCCGACGGCGTGCATCACGAAGACACCGAGGGCGAGCACGACGACGAGCAGCAGGTGCGCGAGGGCGCCTGCCACTGTGATGTCGCTCCGACCCACCCGTCCCGTACGCACGCCTTGGACCTCCTGCGAGAAGCCTACCGAACGGCCCCAGGGCGATACGGCCCCAGGACGATCGGTCGGCGCGCCGGGGTTACTCCGGCAGGTCGCCGCTCATCGCGGCGGCGAGCCGCAGATGCGGCGCCGCTTCGGCGTGGCGCCCCTGGCGCTCCAGGGTGCGGCCGAGCATCAGGCGGGCGTAGTGCTCCACCGGGTCCCGGTCGAGGACGGTGCGGAGCTCGGTCTCGGCGCGGGAGAGCTGGGCGGAGTGGTAGTAGGCCCGGGCGAGCAGCAGGCGCTGGGCGGTCTGCTCGGGGTGCTTGGCGACGAGGCCGCGAAGGATGCGGGCGGCGGTGAGGTACTCCTTGGCCTCGAAGAACAGCTGGGCGCGGTCCCAGCGCTCGCCGGCCGTGCCGAACTCGTAGTACGTGTCGTTCACTTGCTCTCCCTCGTGGCGTCCCTACCCTGCCACCCGAAGGGGCGGCACTCGCGTCAACGCCTCAGGTTAGTTGAACATTCCACTACTATTTCCGTGTGGAGACACCCCCACGTCGTCCCTCGACAGGAATAGGTTGAACGGCATGAGCAATCTTGATCGTCAGGCCGCCCTCACCGTCTGCGGCGGCCGCGGATTCGTCGTCGCCGAGCCGGTCCGGGAACTTCTCAGCCCCCGCCACGTCCAGCTCGGCGAGTCGACCGAGGTCCGTCGGCTGCTCCCGAACCTCGGCCGCCGCATGGTGGGAGCGTGGGCCTTCGTCGACCACTACGGCCCCGACGACATCGCGGACGAGCCCGGCATGCAGGTCCCGCCGCACCCGCACATGGGGCTCCAGACGGTGAGCTGGCTCCACGAGGGCGAGGTCCTGCACCGCGACAGCACGGGCAGCCTGGAGACGATCCGCCCCCGTGAGCTGGGCCTGATGACCTCGGGCCGGGCGATCTCCCACTCCGAGGAGAGCCCGAAGTCCCACGCGCGCTACCTCCACGGCGCCCAGCTCTGGGTGGCGCTCCCGGACGCGCACCGCCACGTCGAGCCGCACTTCCAGCACCACGCGAACCTCCCGCAGGTCACGGCCGCCGGCCTCACCGCCACGGTCATTCTCGGCGAACTCGACGGCGCCGCCTCGCCCGGCACGACGTACAGCCCCCTGATCGGCGCGGATCTCGCCCTGACGGCGGGCACGGAGACGAGCCTCCCCCTGGAGCCGGACTTCGAGTACGCGGTCCTGTCGATGTCGGGCGAGGCCCACGCCGACGGCGTCCCGGTCCTCCCGGGCTCGATGCTCTACCTCGGCTGCGGCCGCACGGAACTCCCCCTCCGCGCGGTCTCCGACGCCGGCCTGATGCTCCTGGGCGGCGAGCCGTTCGAGGAGGAGATCGTCATGTTCTGGAACTGGATCGGACGGTCCCAGCAGGACATCGAGGAAGCCCGCGAGGCGTGGATGACCGGCACCAGGTTCGGCGAGGTGAAGGGCTACGACGGCGCTCCGCTTCCGGCCCCGGAACTCCCTCCAACTCCCCTGAAGCCTAGGGGAAGGGTGCGTTGAACTGCGCTTATACCATCGAGGATGGGCCAAAGGCGGTGGCTGCCCCGTCATTCCGCTTGCGGAGGTCTGGCGGCAGGCGGCTCGACCTCTGGGCGAGCTTCCTGATCTTGAGGTGGAGTCTCATGTGTCGCAGGCTGTGGTCAGGTCTGGTCGGACGAATGCTGACTCTATGCTGACTTTGCTGACGAGTAGTTAGATGGCTGCGGGAGAAGCCCAAGCCCGCTTGTCCTGGACCTGTCGGCTGCCGCGGACGCTTCCAGGCGAGCTCTCCTCCGACGTTGCCGTCCAGTGTCGGTCTGTCGCGGAGGTCGGTGCGCGACGTTGTGGGCATTCAACAAAGGCGGAGCAGAACGATCCCGCGCCGTGCGTCGGCCACACGTCGGCCTCGTCCGGCAGCGTCGCGAGTCGTCGCAGCGAGCGGTACTGGGCACGGGCCGGCTCCTCGGTGCGGTGGGCACCCGTCAGGTCGGTGCGGGCGGCGGAGTTCACGATCATCGATCCGTCGGTGAAGACGCCCAGCTCCTGAACGCCGTCGAGCAACAGGATGGAGTGGGGGGCACCGTCCCGGTCGTGCGTGCCCGCAGGCGCGGGGAGGCGCGGCAGAGTTCACCCGTGTGAACACCTCACGTAGGGTCCGCTCGCCTGGAGCCCGGATGCGGCTGGCGAACGGACCGAACGGACAGGTGAGCCGGGCCAACGCTCGCTGGTCGCAGCGGCGCAGCCGGGACATAGCCGGCCTGGGAGTTGTGGCCCGCGCTTGGCTCGGGCACACCCCACCGCGAGTAGCGTCGTCAGCGGGAAGCGCACCCTGTGGCGGTCACGCGGATCGGGCCCCCCGGCAAGGGACAAACCGTTCTGGCGGGACCACCGTCCCTTCCTTCTGGGTGGGATGATTGACCGGTCAGCCCTGAGTGCCTGCCGCGCGGATTTCCACCGACAGATCGCCCAGGGGGATGCTGTGCGCGCCTTGGACGCTGATCTCGGTCAGCAGGGTTGTGTGTGGGGCCAGAGGGGTGTCGCTGCCGATGATGCCCTGATAGAGGCTCACTTGCTGCTGGTGCGGGCTCGAGTGGACCTGGATGGTTGCCTGAACTGCGCGGGGCGCGTCGGAGCGGTTCGTGAGGAGGACGGGGAACGTGACCATGTCCCCGTCCCGCTCCGGCGCGTAGACCGTCACGCTTGAGTCCGTTGAGGCCGCGACCTGTGCGCCGAGCCGCTGCTTCTCCTTCGTGGTGATCGTGCCCGTGATGGCTTCCGCGGTGGGGTCGGATGCGGACGGGTGCGGCGAGAAACCCCGGGCGAGATCCTCGTTGGCGCTCGTCGCCAGCGTCATTCCGCCGAACACGGCTGCACCGACGATCACCGCTGTTACCGTCACGGCGCCTAGGACGCGCCCGGTGCTCGGCATCAGCCGGCCAATTCCGCTGTGGCCGCGGCCACAGCGTCGCCGTTCCGCGTGCGGGTGGCGTTCAGCTTGTTCTGGTGCTCGGCGATCTGCGCCTTTTGGATCTTCGACTCCTCGGCGAACCAGACCGCGACCAGATCGGTTTTCTCTTTGCAGTCGATTTCCGCCAGCGCGACGGCGATCTCCTCCTTCGATGCCGTCCCGCCTTCCGCGTGCGGGGCGATCTCCGTCGCCTCGAACGGGGTGGCGGCTGTGTAGCCTTCGGTCTTCATGCACAGCGACCAGTCGGCGAGGGCTTGCTTGACGGCTGTGGTCCGCATGGATTCGGTGAAGCTGTTTCCGTTCAGTTCGGAGACGAATGCCAGGTCGTCGGACGTGGGCTGCTCCAGCTTCCCCTTCGCCCACCCGGAGCAGCCTCCTTGGTGGATCTTCTTCCCCTTGTACGACTCGGGGGCGGGGGCGGCGACCGGGGCCCCACCGGCCGCGGCGGCCGGGCCGGTGGGCTTGGAGTGCCCGGTCAGCACCTGGACCTGCACGTCGGTCAGCTCGGGCATCTTCTGCCGCACCTGGTGGGTCAGCGCCTCGGGCAGGCCGTAGCCGTACTGGGCGGCGGACTGCCGGTCGGTGAGCCCGTATCTGCGCTCCATGTTGGCGTCGTTGTCGTTCGGGGGCGGGGTCGTACCGGCCAACGGCAGCTTTATGGAGAGGCCGTATTCGGCCATGCACTTCTGCTGGAGCTTCCGCGACGCCTCGTCCAGCGTCACGGTGTCCTGGTAGGTCTGCATGTACGCCTCCAGGGGCAGATTCAGGCCCTTGGCCAGGCCCCGCTCCGGAGTCGCCTTGGGCCAGTTCGCCTTGTCCACCATGGGCGCGTTCTCGGCCACCGGCTTGGCGCCGCCGCCCGTGTCGGTCGCGGCTCCTGCGCCACATCCGGCGATCAAGGCGGTCGCCGCTGCGATAGCCGCGGCAGCGGCCGTGCGCTTGTTCCAGTTCATGCTGATGTTCCCTGTCTACGGTGGCAGTGGCTCAGGCGAAGTGCTGCGAGGCGTTCTCGTTCTTGAGAGCCGAGATCAGGTTGGTGAGATTGCAGTCGCCATAGGGCTCGCGGTGGGCGAAATACTGTGAGGTGCCGCCGTAGCCCGAGTTGTAGTACACGCGGTAGTTGTCGACTCCGGAACAGTTCTGCACCGAGGCGGCGTTGTTCTTCATGTACTCCCACGCGCCGTAGCCGTTTCCGTTGAAGACATAGCGGTATGTCGTCAGGGTGGATCCCTGATACTGGCTCGTTCCGTAGTAGTCGTAGACGTTCCCGTAGAACCCGGACCAACTGGTGACGTACCTGCCATCCTTGATGGCGTACTCCTTGGAGTTGTACAGCAGCCAGAGGTCGCCTTGGGAGCAGCTGATCCACGGAACGGAGCAGTTGCTCGTGACCTTGTACTCGGCCGCGTGCGCCGGCGTGGCGGAGACCAGCAGCCCGACAGAGGCGGCGATCACGGTGACGGCCGCATTGAACCTGGTGCGCACCGACATATTTCTCCCACTGTGCATAACCTTCTCCGATGCTGGACGAGCCCATTTCCCTGCGGTCTTCCCTCGGACGAGGTCAACCTGATTGCTCTGCCGCGGCGAGCGTGCGGATGGCCGGCAGGTCGGCGTAGAGGTTGTTGCCGGGGCACTCGGTGGGGTAGCCGTCGCGGTGGCCGGAGATCCGGTTCAGGGTGACCTTCTGGCCCTTGGTGTACTTGCCGTTGTCCGCGGCGGCGGTGAGGACGACGGTGCCGGCGGCGTCGTAGTCGTACAGGCCGAGCTTCCAGGCGGCGACCCCGGCCACCGCGTCGAGCACGGGCGGCGAGGAGATCACATCGTTGTAGTTGCCGAGGACGGCGATCCCGGAGGTATCGGTGTTGAAGCCATAGGTCTGCGCGCCGAGGACGGGCTTGTCGATGCCGCCGGCGCGGCCCTCGAAGACGGTGCCGCACTTGTCGACGAGGAACTGGTAGCCGATGTCGTTCCAGCCCTGACCCTGTACGTGGTAGAGGAAGATCGCGCGGATGATGTCCGGGGACTGCTCGCAGGTGTAGTCGTTGGTGCCGGCGGTGTGGTGGGTGAACACCACCTTCGTGTCCTTGGTGTACGTCGGCGGGTCCTTGACCAGCGACTCGTCGGCGTTCCAGCCGGAACGCGGGACGACGGCGGGCTGCGAGGCCGTGCGCAGCGCGGTGGGGGCGGAGGCCGCGGTCGTGCCCGGCCCGCCCGGCTCCACCAGCTCCACGCGCAGGCCGTCCGGTAGCCGTGACAGCTTCCCGAACTGCCCGGTCACCCGGACCTGTACGCCGTTGGCCGGGCCGGTCCACAGTGGTTGGGTGCCGGCACGCACCTCGCCGGGTTCCGCATCGGGTCCGACCTCGGGCGTCCGTACGTCCAGCTCGAGCTCACGCCAGCCCGACCATACTCCGGTGGCGCTGTCCCGGGTGCGGACCTGCGCGCTGCCGCCGAGCTGGGCCCGGGGGTCGTTCCAGGTGACGCCGAGCATGCTGAACGGAACGGTGTGGCGGGCCGACAGCGCCCGCTCTGCGGGATCTGAGCCGTGCAGGGCGATGCTGTGCACCCCGTCCGCGGACGGGTACTCCGGGATCGGGAGTTCTGCCGCCGATGCAGGGGCGGTGAGGCCCACGGCCGCGAGAACGGCGGTGGCCGCCAAAGCCGTCCGGGACGCGCGGCGGACGAGATGAAGTATCACTGGGCTCCTTCGAAGGAGACGGGCGGTTCGACGGTGCAGGTCCCGCGGCCGAACGGGCCGTAGATTGTGGAGCGTTGGACATGCTTGCCACGGACGCTGAGATTGCAGCTGGCTCGGCCGCCCTTCTCGCCGAGCACGACACTGACGATCGGGGACTGGCCCACGGGCACGTGCACCGTCTTCTTCCAGGGCAGCCGGGCGTTCTCGGCGACGGATGCCTTCTCGCTCTCGCCGGTCGCGAGATACGTGATGTCGGCGGTGCCCTCGCCGAGCACTTCGTACGTCACCTCGGCGGTGGGCGCGGAGCGTGCCTCGGCCTTCTCCTCGGAGTCGAGGACGCCGTAGCCGACGAGCGAGCCACAAGCGAGCAGGAGCGCGAGACCGATCGCGAGACCTCGCCGGTCCCGCCCCCCGGAGTCCGACGGTGACGCCGAAGACACTGATTCTGGACTTTCGTCGGCGCTTTCGGCCCTTTCGGGCGCGCCCGTGACGGTCATGGAAGCCTCCGGTGAATGTGCCGTGTTCGGAACCGGGCGGTTTATACACCATGAAGTCCCGGCCGGGCGAGCGGCGGGACGAACAGGGCGTAATCCCTACCTGGTTTCACGGGCAACTGGACCGAAATGTCTGGCCAGTTGACAGACCATCACTTCCGTGGCCAATAATCCCGCCCGCGCCGTCGGCTCGGAACGTCAAAGCGACTTCCGGCCGGCCGCATCGGCGTGCCCGCTTTCCCGTGCGCGGGATGGGGTCAACGAAAGGGATGGGCTTGAAAGTGAGATATGGGAGATTCATCTCCTGCCTCGCGGCGTCCGCGATGGCCAGCACCATGGTGCCACAAATTGCTTATGCCGCAGAGGTTTCGGAAGGTGGTGACACGGGGATTCTTAGCGGCTTCGCGGAGTGGCTCTCGGACGACGAGCAGGAAGCCCAGCCCGAGTCGCCGCAGACCGGTGGGACTCCGGTGCTGCCGAGTCGGGAGAAACTGCCTCCTGGGAAGGCGGCCCCGAAGCCGAAGCGCGTCGCGGAGCTGACGGCCCGGCGCACTGCCAACGCCCGGTACTGGATGCTGTCCGACGGCCGGGTGCAGGCCGAGGTGTCGGCGGTGCCGACGGGGTACCGGTCGGGGAAGTCCTGGAAGGACATCGACCCGACCGTCAAGGCTGCCGACCGGACGGGCTTCGCCTTCTCCAACACCAGCAATGCCGCGAGCACTTGGTTCGCCGCCGACGCGAGCCGACTGATGCGGTTCGAGGCCGGTGGCCATGCGGTGACGTTAGGCCTGGAGGCCGCGGGGAAGCTCGCGCCAGTGGCCCACGGCGACACCGTGACCTACAAGGACGCGGTCGCCGGCGCCGACCTGTCGTACCAGGTTGGTCCGGGGCGGGTGAAGGAGAACATCGTCCTGAACGCCGAACCGTCGGGCCCGGTGTCGTTCACGTTCACCCTGGACGCGGGCGGGCTGACGCCGAAGGCGAACAAGGACGGCTCGGTCTCGTTCTTCGGCGAGGCCGCGGATCCCGTCCTGGTGATCCCGGCCGCGTTCATGACGGATGCGAAGAAGGACGCCCGCTCGCCGTACGGCACCGGCTACAGCTCGGCCGTGCAGCAGAAGCTCACGCGCGCGGGTACGGGCTGGAAGCTCACCGTCACGCCGGACGCGAAGTGGCTGGCGGCACCGGAGCGGCAGTACCCGGTCACGATCGACCCGACGATCTCGATCGCGCCGACGCCGACCACGGCGCAGGACGTGATGATCTCGTCGGACGGTCCGGGGACGAACTACAAGGACAACTGGCGTCTGTCCGTCGGCAACACGTCGACGGGCGCCTCGCGCGCGCTGCTGAAGTTCCCGATCTCCGGCGTTCCGGCGGGCACGAAGCTGGACTCGGCCGACCTCAAGCTCTGGTACGACCAGTGGCACACCACCGGTGACACCGAGGTCCAGCTGGAGGCGCACCGCGCCACGAGCGCGTGGACCGAGGAGCAGGCCACCTGGAACAGCGCGAACACGTTCACCGGTGAGCTGTCCGGCACCGCCGTGATCGTGGACGACGGCGACGCCGGGAAGACCGCCGCTGTGGGCTCCTGGCCCGCGTCGGGGAACACCGCGTACACGCAGTACGCGGTCAACCAGGACTACCTGTACAACAAGGACTCGGTCGCGGGCGGCTCGTACACCTGGCAACCGAGCCTTCCCGAGGACGGCACCTACCAGGTCGAGGCGCACTACGTTCCGGCCTCGGACCGCGCGACGAACGCGCCGTACACGATCACGTACGACGGCGGGTCGAAGCAGTACCTGGTGAACCAGCAGGCCGGCACGGCCGGCGTGTGGAAGACGCTGGGCAACCACCCCTTCAAGGCGGGCACGCTCGGCAAGATCGTGCTGGGTGACGGTCCGGCGTCGACGTCGACGTCCGTCATCGCCGATGCCGTTCGTTTCACCAAGGGCGGTGTGGTCACCAAGCAGCCGGGCGAGCTCAACACCTGGCACAGCTTCCCGGTGACCAAGACGGTCCAGCAGTGGATCGACGGCACCTACACGAACAACGGCTTCGTGATCAAGGCCGGTGACGAGTCTGCCAACGGTCCGAAGGGCGGTCCGCGATACGAGGGCAGTGAGTTCGGGTACGGCGGCGAGACCGCCAACTACCCCCGCCTCGTGCTGACCTTCGGCCGGCAGGGCGTCGACCTCGCCGCCCCGACCACCATCCACGACACCGGTGCGGAGCTGTCCTGGTCCGCGTACGCTGACCCGTCCACCGCGACGGGCGACGACATCGTCGAGTACCAGGTCCACCGGTCCATCAACCAGACCTTCACCCCGTCGGCCGCGACCCTCGTCGCGCCCATCGCGTCCACGGTGACGTCGTTCGTCGACACGACCGCGACGCCGACGAAGGCGGACGACCCCGACCCGTTCGGCCGCGCGTACTACTACATGGTCGCGGTCAAGACGAAGGACGGGCAGGTCGTCGAGGCCCCGACCCAGCTGGTGCGGCTGCCGAAGGCGGGCCGTACGACGAAGGTCCTCGACGCGACGCAGGACACGACCCTGTCCTCGGTCCGGACCACGTCGACGCACGACACGATCGACGACGGAGGGCCGAAGAACTGGCTGTCCGTCGGTAACAACTCCGCCACCTATGGCGACACTCGCGCGGTGCTGAAGTTCCCGGGCCTCGGCATCCCCGCCACGGCCCGCGTGCTGGACGCGAAGGTCCGCCTCTGGAGCACGCAGACCTCGCAGGACGCCACCGGCGCGATCTACGAACTGCGCCCGCTCACTCGTGACTTCGACGAGGCCACGGCGACCTGGGTGAAGGCGAACACGACCACGAACTGGACCACGGCCGGCGGCGACTTCGGCGCGGTGGCGGGCGACACCGGGGCGAAGACGAACGACCCGGCGCGTCATGACTGGAGCGTCACGTCCCTCGCCCAGTCCTGGGTGACCACTCCCGCCTCCCAGCAGGGCGTCGTCATCAAGATGGCCGACGAGGCGGCCGCGCAGGAGCGCACCCTGTTCCTGTCGTCCGAGGGCGTCGAGCAGCGTCTGCGCCCGCGCATTGTGGTCACGTACATCGACTCGACCACGGAGTCGACGTACTACGCGCCGCAGACCCCTGCGCGCATGACCCCGAACACCGACTACACGATCGACTTCACCCTCACCAACACCACCACTTCGACGTGGAAGGCCACGGACCACGTCCTGACCTACAAGTGGGCCCTGCCGGACGGCACCGACGTCACCAACGGCGGCAACCAGGTCCACACGGCCCTGCCGCAGGACGTGGACCCCGGTGAGACGGTGAGCTTGCAGGCTGTCGTCAAGACGCCGATCAACTCGGACAACGGCAACAAGCGCACCGACTACGTGCTGACTTGGGACGTCCACAACAAGGCGAACGCGACCTGGATGTCGGGTACGTCGGGCATCCCCGGTCTGAAGCAGAACGTGGCGGTTGAGGACCCGACCTCCAACCAGCTCGGCATGGAGAAGTTCTACTCGTACACGGGTAAGAACACCGGCGCCGGGTCGACCGTCATGAACAACCTGGCGTCCGGTAACAGCGTCTGGCAGTACAACGCGCTCGCGAACCCCGGCCGTGGCGTCAACACGTTCGCCCGGTTCGCCTACAACACGCTCGACACCTCGGACACGGTCCTCGGTCACGGCTGGTCTGCCCAGATATCCGGGCCCACGCGCCTCGGCGCGCCGTTGGAGTTCCACCCGAAGCCGAACCCGACGGAGATCCGTCTCCCGGACGGCGACGGCACGACCCACGTCTTCCGCTGGGACTCCGCAGCCAACGCATGGAAGGCCCCGGCCGGTGTCCACTACAAGCTGGCGCCCAAGCCCGGTCTGGACTGCACCCCGCTGAAGGACCCGATCCCCGACGCCTGGACGATGACCCGTCCCGACGGGACCCGGTTCGTGTTCGGCTGCGACGGCTACATGACGTCCGTCGTGGAAAAGAACGGCAACACGCAGACGTATACGTACGAGGAGCGGAAGTCCAACAACAAGCCGACCAAGTTCCTCAAGTACATCACCGACCCGGCCGGCCGGCAGTCGCTGACCGTCGAGTACTACACGAAGGCTGACAGCTCCAATCCGAAGATCATCGACCACATCAAGTCGATGACCGACATCTCGGGCCGCAAGCTGACCTTCGAGTACTCCGACAAGGGGCTGCTGACCAAGCTGACCGACGGCGCCGGTTCGTCCCAGCCGAAGGTGTTCGGCTTCGAGTACGACGCCACACAGGGCAACAAGAACGTCAAGCTCGTCAAAGCCGCCGACCCGCGCGGCAACGCCACGAACATGGCGTACTTCGCCCCGCAGACGGGCGACGACCCGAAGTACCACTGGTGGACCAAGACGATCACGGATCGTCTCCAGGGAACGACGACGTTCGCCTATGCGGCCAACGCGGGGAACACCAAGTTCACCGACACCAGGGTCACCGACGCCGAGAGCCACACGACGGACTACGTGACGGACGACTTCGGCCGCCCGGTCCAGAGCACGAACGCGAAGTCGGAAGCCACCAAGCTGGCTTGGGACGCGGACAACAACGTCACGTACCTCGAGGAAGCCAACGGGGCGAAGACCGCGTACTGCTACGACCAGAAGACGGGCTACCCGCTCTGGCAGCGCGACGCGGAGAACAACAAGGCCGGTGTGCCTCCGTCGTCGGACTGCGCTCCGGGCGTCTACCCGGCCAACGCGGCGAAGTACGAGTACCTGACCCGTGGGGACGGCTTCTCGGCCGACCTGGTCGCCAAGTCCTCTCCGGAGGGCCGGAAGTGGCAGTTCGGCTACGACCAGTTCGGCAACCTCAAGACCGTCACCGATCCGAAGGGCGTCGCCACCACCGGTACCGCCGGTGACTACACCACCTCGTACGAGTACGACTCATACGGCCAGCTCACCAAGGCCACCGACGCCAATGGCAACCCGACCGTCAACAGCGGATTCGGGCCCACCGGCTACCCCACGAAGATCACCGACGCCCTGAACAACCCGACGTGGTTCGCCTACGACGAGCGCGGTCAGGTCACTGAGGTCGTCGACGCGCTGAGTAAGAAGACCACCCAGTCATACGACGTCTTCGGCCGCCGCATGGAGCGGACCGTCCCCAAGAAGCAGGACCAGGGCGTTCTCATCACCACCCCGGCCCCGGTCTACGACGCCAACGACAACATCGTCACGTCGACGGCGCCGAACGGAGCGGTGTCCACCGCTGTCTACGACGCGGTCGACCAGGTCGTCTCGGCCACGGCTCCGAAGGACACCGCCACCTCGGACGAGCGCCGGACCAGCTACGCGTACGACAAGGCCGGCAATCTCACCTCCACCACCGAGCCCAAGGGCACGCTCACCTCGGGTGACCCGAACGACTACCGCACCACGCGGACCTACGACGCGGTCTACCAGCTGACGTCCGTCGTCAACGCTGCCGGTCACAAGCTGTCCTACGCGTACGACAACGTCGGCAACCTCGTCACGGTCGTCGACCCCAAGAAGAACGCGACCGCCGACACCACCGACTACACCACCAAGACCGCCTACGACCTGAACCACCGGGTCACGACGGTCACCGACGCCGCGGGCAAGACGACCAAGAAGGGTTACGACAAGGACTCCCTGGTCGTCTCGACGACGGACGCCGAGAACAACACCACGACCGTCGTCCGCGACGAGCGTGGGAAGGAGAAGGAGGTCAAGGTCCCGTATGAAGGGACCACGTTCCGTTCCACGAAGTACGAGTACGACCAGGTGGGCAACACCACCAAGGTGATCAGCCCGCGCGGCGTCGATACGGCCGCCGTCGACGACTTCACCGCGGAGACCACCTACGACGCGCTCAACCGGGTGAAGCGGCAGATCCAGCCGTACGACCCGGCGGACGCTCGTTACAACAAGAAGGTCTGGACCGAGACGACTTACGACGAGGTCGGCCGGGTCAAGACCCTGTCGGCGCCGCCGTCCGAGGGACAGACGGTCCGCAACGACACCACGTACTCCTACTTCGACAACGGCTGGGTCGAGTCGTCCACCGACCCGTGGTCCATCGCCACCAGCTACGACTACGACGCGCTGGGCAAGCAGACCGCGCGTACCCTCACCTCGGCGGGTGGTTCCTCGAACCGCACCATGACGTGGTCGTACTTCCCCGACGGCAAGCTCAAGTCCCGGTCGGACGACGGAGTCCCCGTCGGCACCGCGGTGGTGCTCGTCGACAACTCCGACACGCAGAACACCGCTGCGACCGGCACCTGGACGAAGGCCGGCGCCACCGGGCAGCACGGCTACGACCACCAGGTCCACGCCGCCGGCACCGGTACGGACGCGTTCGCGTGGACGCTGAACATCCCGAAGGACGGCACGTACACCGCGTACGTGAAGTACCCGAAGGTCACCGGCGCGGCCACGACCGCGAAGTACACGGTCACGCACGCCGGAGGCACCACGGACAAGTCGATCGACCAGAACACCGGAGACGGCGCCTGGGTCTCGCTCGGCTCGTACTCCTTCACCCAGAGCGGCGCCGCGAGGCTCCAGCTGTTCCAGAACAGCGGCGGCAAGGTGGTCGCCGACGGCGTCAAGCTCGTCCGGAACGCCTCCGGCGAGACCGACACCGAGAAGAACGACTTCACGTACGGATACGACGCCAACGCCAACCTGACGTCGATCGACGACACATCCTCGGGCGCCAGGATCGACGCGTACACGGTCGCCTACACCGGCCTCAACCAGGTCCAGAAGGTCACCGAGTCGCTGGACGGGCAGGTGAAGAAGAACACCTCCTTCGCCTACGACGCCAACGGTCTGCCGGAGACGGTCACGCACCCCGACCAGTTCTCCAAGTACACCTACGACCTGCGCGACCTCGTCGCCTCCGTGTCGGTCGGCACGTCCCCGACCGACGGTTCCCCGAAGGTCAGCTCGTACACCTACACGGCCCGCAGCCAGAAGCTGAAGGAGACCAAGGCCAACGGAAACACGGTCGACCACACCTACTTCCTCGACGGGTCGGTGAAGACCCGGACCGAGAAGAAGGCGAACGGAACGCTCGTCTCCCAGCACACGCTGAGCTACGACGCCAACGGTAACCCGGCGCAGGACGTCGGCCGGAAGATGAGCGCGGACGCGGCATCGACGTACATCGACGTCACGGCCGCCTACACCTATGACCCGGTGGACCGCATCGCGAAGGTCAGCAAGACCGGCACGTCCGCGTCCACCGAGACCTATGTCCACGATGACAACGCCAATGTCGTCGCGCAGACGGTCAAGGGCGTCTCGTCCGCCTTCACCTACGACCGCGACCGCCTGCTGTCGGCGACGATCTCCGGCGCGGTGGCGAACTACAACTACGACCCCTTCGGCCGGCTGGAGACGGTCACCGGCGGCGGCAAGGTGGTGGAACGGAACACCTACGACGGCTTCGACCACGTGATCGAGACGTCCAGACTCACCAGCGGCGGCGGTCAGTCGGTCACGCAGTACGCCTTCGACCCGTTCGACCGCACGACCAGCAAGACCGGCGGCGGCAAGACCACCACGTTCAACTACCTCGGCCTGTCGGCCGACGTGCTGAGCGAGGAGGTCGCGGGCGCGGTCACGGCCTCGTACCAGTACTCGCCGTGGGGCGAGCGACTGTCCCAGCTCAAGAACCCCGGAGCCACCGAGGAACTGGGCGTGTACGGTTACAACGCGCGCGGCGACGTCGAGACCGTCACCACGACGGCCGGTGACACCTCGGCGACGTACGGGTACACGGCCTACGGCAAGGACGAGGCGGGCGAGTTCACCGGTCGCGACAAGCCGGACCCGGACGACCCGGCCAAGGACGCGTTCAACCCGTACCGCTACAACGCCAAGCGGTGGGACGTCTCCTCGGGCACGTACGACATGGGCTTCCGCGACTACAGCCCGGAGCTCAACCGCTTCACCACCCGGGACATGTACAACGGGGCCCTCGCCGACATGCGGCTCGGCGCCGACCCGGTGACCGGAAACCGCTACGCCTTCACCGGCGGCAACCCGGTCGGCCGGGTGGAGCTCGACGGCCACGAGCCGGACTGCATGGGGTACAACAGCTTCACCTGCCCCCGGATGAACCACGACGTCGAGACGCCGTCGGGGCCGGGCGAGTGGGGCAACGGCTGGCAGCTGACCACCGATGACACGCCGTCCACGGACACGGAGCCGGCCGAGGCGCCGGCACCGCAGCCCAAGCCCATCCCCGTGTGGGAGAACTTCCTCGGCGGCGTGACCCACACGCTGCTGACCGGCTTCACCCAGGGTGGCAGCGACGGTGGCAGCACCGGCATCTGCGCCGGCATCGGCGGCGCGATGTTCACCGGCTACGCGGAGCAGGGATGCTTCATGGTCGTCCAGACCAGCAACGGCGACTACGACATCGGCTTCACGGAGAGCCATGGTCCGTCGGTCGGCAGCGGAGCCTCCGCCAGCCTCGACATCGTCTGGAGCAACGCGGACAGCTTCAACCAGATCGCGGGCTCCGGCGTCGGCGCCGATGCGGCGGTCGGCCCGCTGCTCGGCGTCCACGGCCTCTACGGCCGGGCGGTCAACTCCGAAGACGAATGGTCCTTCCCCACGGACTTCAGCAACCCGTGGGTCGTCAACAGCGATGGTGATCCCGTGTACACCGTCGGCGGCGGCGTCACCTTGGTGACGGGCTGGGACGTCGGCGGAGGCACCAGCTACACCACCGTCTACGGGGAGAGCGGATGGTGACATGATTCCAGCCGCCCGGGGTGCGGGTACGGGCATGCCCGGCGCCCGCACCCCGGGCGGCTCCCCTTCCGCACGATTCCGAACGACGAATGGAGCAGCATGTCCTACGACGGGGCGTTCCTGTGGGGCCCGGCGAACTTCTCCGGACGGCCGCCCACCCGGCTGGTGGTGGAAGGCATCGTCGTGGGCCTCGTGACCGCCGGCCTGATCGCGGCTGCCGCGGTGACGGGTGTGCTGACCGGTTTTGACACGGCAGGCACGGTGGTCGGTGTCGTCGTGGGCCTGGCCGCCGCCGGGTATCTCTTCTCCACGAACGCGGGACGGGTCTTGGTCGGCGCGGTCGCCCTGCTCGGCGGGGCCCTCGCCTGGTGGATACCGGGCCAGACCGCACAGGCCGTCCTCGCGGCGCGCGGAGAGCCCCGCACGGTAGTGGTGACCGAGGTCCACGTCCACCGCTACGAGGGACGGAACTACGTCAAGAACTCCTGCTCGGTGCGCCTCCCCGACGGCACCCCGGTTCCGACCGAAGCCTGGCGCACCTGCGGCGACACAGCGCGCCCGGGCCAGCACCTCACGATGGTCTTCGACCCGGACGACGCCGTCCCGCCGACCGACCGCATCCTTCCGGCCACCGCCACCGAAGCCCTCGCGGGCCCGGCGGCGGCGACTTTGGCCCTTGCGGCGCTGTGCTGCGTCGCCGTGATCCGCTCCCAGCCGTGACCAGCACGCCAGACGCGCCCGCGTGCGCCCGTGTTCGCGATGCTCCATCGGGCGGACGGCGGTCCCGGTTGGTGGCCGGCGGCTCTGCCACTCGGCTGACCGGCCCCCTGGGGCCGGCGTACGACTTTGACCTGACGACCGCGCGGCTCCCACGGGAGAAGGGAACAAAGGATGCAGAGGAAACACCCCGGCCACCGGGGCCGGACGGCAGGACTCTGCCTGACGCTGGCGATGCTGGCGGGCTGCGCCGGAGGGACGGCGCACACAGACGCGTCCCCGCAGAGCAGCTCGAGCACGGAGCGGCCGGCCCGGGAACAACCACCCGGGGAACGGACGGCAGGGAAGGCGTTCGACCTCCTGCGGGAAGCGAACTCGATGCGGCTGTCGTTCACGGTCCGGGGGCCCCAAGGCACCGCCGTGATCTCCGTGCACGCCGATCGGGACGGCAACTGCATGGGCACTTTCGACCTGGGCCGCACCCAGCGCGGAGACATCATCAGAGTCGCAGGCGAGGGCGTGTCCTATGTCCGCTACACCGACGCCGCACTCGCGGAGATACGTGCGGAGGCCGCCCGCCGCGGCCCCCAAGCCGCGATGCAGGCCGACGAGCGCACAGCGCAGGCTCGGGGCAAATACCTCAAGCTCTCCTCGGTCAATCCCGTCGTCAAGGACCAGTGCGACTTGGACAAGGCGCTGTCCAAGGCGCCCCGGGAGGGTGTCGGCGTCCAGCAGCAGCCCATTGTCGAGCGTGACGGCGAGAGGGTCATCCCGCTCCGCGGTCCCGAGGGGAACGAGGGCCTGACCATGTACGTGGCCGCCGAGGGTGAGCCGTACATCCGATTGATGGAGGGTTCGGTCCGAGGCGCCGAGATGAGGGTCGCGTTCTCCCAGTTCGACGAGCCGGTGAGCGCGTCGGCGCCTTCGGCGGACCAGGTCCTCGACATCGGTAGCGGGGGCGAGGGACTGCTCGGCGCCTGAGTACGGCCCCGGCACCACCGGTGAGGAGTGACCTGTGGCCAGCCTTGAGAACTCGGGATCGTGTTCGCTCAAGACCTGGAAGAGGAGGCTTCGCGGCGGTCGAGTTCCAGGGAGCGGAAACGTGTCGATGCAAAGCACCAGCCGAAGTGGTTCGTACCAAAAGCGAACTTATGGCGCACCCGCCCTACGGTCCCGTCCGACTCTCGACCCCCGTCTCAGTCGGTCCGCGGCACACATCTGGGACGCCTCTTCCGTCGCCGCCCTCGACGCCATCGAGACCAAGTACGCCCAGCGCGGCAAGACCGTCGAGATCACCGGGCTCAACACCCCTAGCGCCGACCTTCACGGCAAGCTCAGCGGCGAACTCGCGGTCGGCCACTGACCGGACGGATCCTGCCTGCAGAGCAGCCGACGACTCCGTAACCTCCATCGCTCCAACTCCCGCCGCCCTCATGGCAACTGCTCCGACGGCGTGAACGGGTCTGTGCGATCGGAAATGACGAAGGCCCAGGTCGCTGACCTGGGCCTTCGCTCATGAGCGGATGACGGGATTTGAACCCGCGCTATCGCATGGGAAGACCCGGCACTTGGGCCTGCCCTGCGGGATCACACAGGGAGGAGCATCTGCTGCCACCTTCCCTCCGGCGGACCCTTGTCACCCGCTGTCTAACGCCTCTACCTACACGTTGTGGCACGTCCGCCCGCAGAGCGTCAGGCGGCGATCGACGCAGCAGCCCTGTGCGCACGTGCTGCCAGATGGCGTTCGGTGTCGATCGCCGCCTGGCAGCCGCTGGCGGCGGCGGTGATGGCCTGGCGGTAGGTGTGGTCGACGACGTCGCCGGCGGCGAAGACGCCGGGGACGTTCGTGCGGGTGGATGGGGAGTCGACCTTGATGTAGCCCTCGTCGTCAAGGTCGATCTGGCCGGTGAAGAGTTCGGTGCGCGGGTCGTGGCCGATCGCGATGAACAGGCCGGTGGCGTCGAGGTCGCGGGTCTTGCCGGTGAGGACGTCGCGCAGGACGACGCCGCCGAGCATGCCGTTCTCATCCTTGATCTCGGCGATCTCGCTGTCGAAGGCGAAGGAGATCTTGTCCTCGGCGAAGGCGCGGTTCTGCATGGCCTTGGAGGCGCGCAGGGTGGAGCGGCGGTGGACGACGGTGACGGAGCGGGCGAAGCGGGTGAGGAAGGTGGCTTCCTCCATGGCGGTGTCGCCGCCGCCGACCACGACGATGTCGCGGTCGCGGAAGAAGAAGCCGTCGCAGGTGGCGCACCAGGAGACGCCGCGGCCGGAGAGTTCGTCCTCGTTCGGGAGGCCGAGCTTGCGGTAGCCGGAGCCGGTGGCGATGATCACCGTCTTCGCGCGGTGGACGGTGCCTTCCGAGTCGGTGAGGAGCTTGATGTCGCCCGTGAGGTCGACGGAGACGATGTCGTCGTCGATCATCTCGGCGCCGAAGCGCTCGGCCTGGGCCCGCATGTTGTCCATGAGGTCGGGGCCGTCGACGCCGGTGGGGAAGCCGGGGAAGTTCTCGACCTCGGTCGTGGTCGTCAGGGAGCCGCCCACGAAGATCGAGCTGCCGAAGAGCAGCGGCTTGAGCTGGGCGCGGGCGGTGTAAAGAGCGGCGGTGTATCCGGCGGGGCCGGAGCCGATGATGACGACGTCGCGTATGCCGTCGGTCAGGTCGATGTCGCTCACGCCCTTCACGCCTTCTTGGCGTCGATGTCGGCGATCAGGCCCTCGATGAGGGTCTTGATCTCGTCCCGGATGGGCCGGACGGCCTCGACACCCTGGCCGGCGGGGTCTTCCAGCTGCCAGTCGAGGTAGGTCTTGCCGGGGAAGTACGGGCAGGCGTCGCCGCAGCCCATGGTGATGATGTAGTCCGACGTCTGGGCGGCCTCGGTGGTGAGGACCTTGGGCTTCTGGTCGGCGATGTCGATGCCCAGCTCTGCCATGGCCTCGACGGCGGCGGGGTTGACCTTGTCACCGGGGAGCGAGCCGGCGGACCGGACCTCGACGCGGTCGCCGGCCAGGTGGCGCAGGAAGCCGGCGGCCATCTGGGAGCGGCCGGCGTTGTGGACGCAGACGAAGAGCACGGAGGCGAGCGGAGCAGTCATCGGTTCTTCCTTGAGGCAGGGGTGATGCGGGGACGGGATGGCTCAGGAGCCGGACGGCAGGGTGTCCAGCAGGGCGGCGATCCGGGCGTCGAGGGCGTCGCGGATCTCGCGTACGACGGCGATCGGGGCGCCGTCGGGGTCGGGGACCGGCCAGTCCAGGTAGCGGTGGCCGGGAAGGACGGGGCAGGCGTCGCCGCAGCCCATGGTGATCACGATGTCGGCGGCCTTGACGACCTCGTCTGTCAGCGGCTTGGGATAGACCTCGTCGAGGGGGAGGCTCGCCTCGGTGAGCGCCTGGACCACGTGCGCGTCGACGGCGCCGGACGGGTGGGTGCCGGCAGAGGAGACGATCATGTCGTCCCCGGCGCGGTGCGCGAGCAGTGCGGCGGCCAACTGGGAGCGGCCCGCGTTGTGGCTGTACACGAACAGCACCCGCGGCCTGCAACCGGTCGACGTCGGGTCGTCGACGTGGGCCAGCGCGTCGAGGCGCTCGGCGGCGAACCGCTCTGTGAGCACCACGAGGTGGGTGCGGACGTGAGCGTGTGCGGCGAGCCGCCGGTAGGAGTCGGCGATCAGCCGCTGCACGGTCTCCGGGGAGAACCGCCCGCGGTGCCGTACGGCGAGGCGGGCGACACCGGCCGCGAGGCGTTCGTCGGGAAGGACCGGGTACGGGGACGCGGTCATGGCGACAACCCCCTGGGTTCAATGAGGTCAGCCCAGGCTGGTATCAGCGCCGGGTGATGTGAGAGTATCAGTCCATGATGACGTCAGTCGATACTGATCTGATCCGGGTGCTGGGTGACCCCCTGCGGCTTCAGATCGTGACCCTGCTCGCCCGCGAGACGCTGTGCACCACCCACCTCGTGGAGGAGACCGGTGCCAAGCAGACCAACCTCTCCAATCACCTGAGAGTGCTGCGCGAGGCCGGGGTCGTCGAGACAGAGCCCTGCGGCCGGTTCACCTACTACCGGCTCAAGCCCGACGTCATCGAGCAGCTCGCCGCCCAGTTCGCCGCTCTCGCGCAGACCGCACGGCTGACCGCCGAGGCGAACTTCAAGCGTTCCTGCCCCTGAACGTCCCCTTTCCTGTGCCTCACCTGCCGAGGAGAACCAGCCCGTGACCGCCACCGAGCCCGCCGCGAGCGACGCCATAGCCGCTGACACGTCGCCGCGGCCCGCGCCCGGCGCCACCCCGCCCCGTACCCCTCTCGTCGCGCGAGCAGCCGCGGAGTTCGTGGGCACCGCCGCCCTCGTGGCGATCGTCGTCGGCTCCGGGATCCAGGCCACCGGCCTCACCGACGACGTCGCGCTGCAACTGCTCGCCAACTCCACCGCCACGGTCTTCGGGCTCGGTGTCCTGATCGCCCTCCTCGGGCCGGTGTCCGGGGCGCACTTCAACCCGGCCGTCACCCTGGCCGAGTGGTGGACCGCCCGCCGGGGCGGCGCGGGCGTCGACGCCCGCGAGCTCGCCGTCTACATACCCGCCCAGGTCGTGGGCGCGATCGCGGGCGCCGTGCTCGCGGACGCGATGTTCGGCGAGCCGCTCGTGAAGTGGTCCACGCACGACCGCTCGGCGGGGAACCTGCTGCTCGGCGAGGTCGTGGCCACCGCCGGCCTGATCCTGCTGATCTTCGGTCTGGCGCGTACGGACCGGCTCCGCTTCGCCCCCGTCGCGGTCGCTTCGTACATCGGCGCCGCGTACTGGTTCACCTCCTCCACCTCCTTCGCGAACCCGGCGGTGACCATCGGCCGCGCGTTCACCGACACCTTCGCAGGCATCGCCCCCGCCTCCGTCCCCGCTTTCATCGGCATGCAGTTGATCGGCGCGATCGCGGGCCTGGCCCTTGTCGCCGTGATCTTCATGCGTCCGAAGGCCAGCGAGTGACCCAGTCCGTGGACGTGGTGGTGATCGGCGGCGGCCAGTCGGGGCTCGCCGCCGGATACCACCTGCGCCGCCTCGGCCTCGACTTCGTCGTGCTGGACGCCGACGAGGCCCCGGGTGGGGCCTGGCAGCACGCCTGGGACTCCCTCCACCTCTTCTCCCCGGCCGCGTACTCCTCCCTGCCAGGCCGGCTCATGCCGCCGCAGGCGGGGGAGGTGTACCCGGAGGCCGCTCACGTCGTCGTGTATCTCACCGAGTACGAGCAGCGGTACGAGCTCCCCGTCGTGCGGCCCGTACGCGTCACCGGAGTCCACCGGGACAACGAATTCCTGTGCGTGGAGACCGACTCCGGTACGTGGCGGGCCCGCGCGGTCGTCAGCGCCACCGGCACCTGGTCGCGCCCCTTCGTCCCCGCGATCCCCGGCCGTGCGGACTTCCAGGGCCGACAGTTCCACACCGTGGAGTACGAGAACCCGGTGGCGTTCGCCGGACAGCGCGTCATCGTCGTCGGCGGCGGCAACTCCGGCGCCCAGATCGCCGCCGACCTCGCTCGTGACACCGACCTGACCTGGGTCACCCTGCGCGAGCCCCGCTACCTCGCCGACGACATCGACGGCCGTGCCCTCTTCGACCACGCCACCGCGCGCCGCCGCGCCCTCGACGAAGGCCGCACCGACACCGGCGGCGTCTCCTCCCTCGGCGACATCGTCGCCGTGCCGCCCGTACGCGCCGCCCGTGACGCCGGCCTGCTCAAGGCCCAGCCAATGTTCGACCGGATCACCCCGAGCGGCGTCGCGTGGGCCGACGGCACGACCGCATACGCGGACGCGATCATCTGGTGCACCGGCTTCCGCCCCGCCCTCGCTCACCTCGCGCCGCTCGGACTGCGCGGCCCCCGCGGACACATCCCCACCACGGGCACGCAGGCCCTGGGCGAACCTCGTCTCCACCTCGTCGGCTATGGCGACTGGACCGGCCCTGCCTCCGCCACCCTCATCGGCGTTGGCCGCCCCGCCCGAGAAGCCGCCCGCACGATCGCCGACTTACTGATCGTTTCAGAATGAGGTTCGAGAAGGCACCTCTGTTCCTGCCGGGGTTGTCAGCCGAGCTTGTCCAGGACTTGCGGGATGCGCCGTTCGTGACACAGACGGTGCCAGGCCAGCGACCCGCGTCGCATGAGGCGCCCGCCAGCAGGGCGCAATTGTGTTGGACACGGTGATCACGGTGGCCGTAGCCTCGATCGGTCCCAGCCTTCATACGTTCGAAGAGGTGCATTTGATGACGGTTCAGGTTCTCGCGGTCAGCTCCCGTCGGCCGCTCAGCCCCACCGTTGTGACCTCCACGAACCGAAGGAACCCCTGTCATGGATCTGCCGCGTAGCTTCACCATCCGCGAGAGCAGCCACCGCATCTGCAACCCGTTCACCAGCGACAAACTGGCGCTCCTGGGCCAGGCCATCAGCCCGGCGACAGGCACGCGCATGCTCGACCTCGCCTCCGGCAAGGGCGAGATGCTGTGCACCTGGGCCCGGGACCACGGTGTCTCCGGCACCGGGGTCGACATCAGCACCGTCTTCCTCGACGCCGCCCGTGAGCGGGCTGCGGAGCTGGGCGTTGCCGACCGGGTCGACTTTGTGCATGCGGATGCCTCGGGCCACGTCGCCGCCGAGCCCGTCGGAATCGCCGCCTGCATCGGCGCGACCTGGATCGGCTCCGGCGTCGCCGGCACCGTCGAACTCCTGCGGCGCAACCTCGCTCCCGGAGGCATGATGCTGATCGGCGAGCCGTACTGGCGCCGCGAACCGGAGGACCGGACGGTCGTCGAGGGCTGCCACATGGCCCGCAAGGACGATCTGCTCACCCTGCCGGAACTGCTTCAGCAGTTCGGGGACCTGGGCTGCGACGTCGTCGAGATGGTCCTCGCCGACCAGGACAGCTGGGACAGGTACGTCGCGGCTCAGTGGCTCAACATCCGGCGCTGGCTCGACGCCAATCCCGATGACGAGCTCGCCGACGAGATGCGCGCGGAACTGACCGCGGCACCCGTCCAGCACGCCAGGTACCAGCGTGAATTCCTCGGGTGGGGCGTTTTCGTCCTGATGGACCGCTGACAAACCACTTCGTGTGAGCCCCGGCACCACCTGCCGGGGCTCACCCCCGTGGCGCCACAATGGTCTTGCGCTCGCCGATCGCGGTCGGCAGGGTGTCCCGGTGCGTACTGATCTTGTTCCGGACGACCCGTGGGAGCGGGTGGCCCCGCTGCTGCCGCCAGCTCCCGAACGACGACACCGGCATCCTGGACGGTGTCCGGGCAGCTCTCGCTGGCATCTTGTACGTCCTGCAGACCGGCGTTGCCTGGCGTTACGTCCCCGCCAGGACCGTGGGCTGCTCCGGAGTCACGGCCTGGCGCCGGCTGCGGGACTGGACCGAGGCCGGCATCTGGCCACGCCTGCACGCTAGCCTGCTCACCGAGCTGCGCCGCGCGGTCTGCTGGACTTGGACGACTGCTCCGTGGACGGTTCTCCCATCCGGGCCCTCCAAGGGGGGACCTCGTGGGGCCCTCACCCGTTGACCGTGCCCGCCCCGGCTCCAAGCACCACCTGATCGTCGACCGCCACGGAACCCCGCTTGCCGTCACGCTCACCGGCGGCAACCGTCATGACGTCACCCAGCTCCTGCCGCTGCTCGATGCCGTGCCGTCGATCCGGGGAAGGCGAGGACGCCCCTGCCGCAAACCCCGGCGCCTGTACGCCCACCGGGGCTACGACTTCGACAAGTATCGCCGCCTGCTGTAGAAGCGCGGGATCAAGCCGCTGATCGCGAGACGTGGCTTCGCCCACGGCCCCGGACTGGGCAAGGTGCGCTGGGTCGTCGAACGAGCCTTTGCCTGGCTGCACCAGTTCAAACGGCTCCGCCCCCGCTACGAACGACGCGCTGACCTCCACCAAGGTCTGCTTGAACTGGCCTGCAGCCTCATATGCCGCCGCCGTCTCCGAACCTCATTCTGAAACGATCAGTTAGCTGGGCGGGCAGTTGAGGGCTTCGTGCAGGACTCCGGAGCGTGCCGAGAGCGTCTCTGATTTCGGCGCCCAGTGTGCTCTTTACCTCCTCGGCATCGAGGGCCGCGTCCACCGCGGGGGCGGACCAGCCGATCCCTCCTGCCCCGTCGTACGCCGCCACCGCCTCGACGCCCGCACCGGCCATCCGCGCGTAGTCCACGGCTCAGCGCAGCGCCGCGTAGGAGGCCGGGGAGCTGTCGATGCCCACGACGACCCGCTTACCACCTGCTTCGGCCCGCATCTCAGGTCACTCCCTTCGATGGCCGGCGATGCCATTCGAAAGCCGCGGATCTCCCCAAGGGCGCGTACCAAGACCGCCGTTCCGTATCCAGGAGCTGATGGTCGAAGTCCACACGCCCGCCGATCAGCCCGGGGATTGCGCGTCCATGTCGCGGGCACTCGCGTGATGTCTTCCCAGCAGCTCGGCGAGGCCGCGGCGTGTGGCTGCGATGACGACGCGGTCCTCCGACCGGAGCACATAGCCGGGGTGGAGGTCCCATAGGAGTTGCGGGTGCTCGCCGTCCTGGTGGGCCGAGGCGAGGTCGGGACGGCGTGAGCCGGGGGAGGCGGTGTCGAGGGCGAGGACGCGCCATGCGCCGGGGCGGAAGGATTCGGCGACGGTACGGTCCTCGAACTGAGGATGCCCGGAGACGAGGAGGGCGGCGAAGAGGAGGACCTTGCGCTCGACCGGGATCGCGCCGAGGATCTGGCGCCCCATCATGGCGCCGGCGAACGCGGGTGCCGCGAGGTGGGTGACGCTGCGGCTGCGGGTGAGGGCCTCGGGGTGGGCGGTGCGCAGGGTGCGGTAGACGGCGGTGGCGAACTCGTCGTCGTACAGCCGCAGGGCGACACGCAGATCGGCCTTCACGGTACGGGCGTACAGGGCGGCTTCCAGGTTGGTGGTGTCGGAGCTGGTGAGGGCGAGCAGCGCGTGCGCTCGGTGGATCTTGGCTGCTTCGAGTACGCCTTCCTCGGTGACGTCTCCCAGGACGACGGGCACGCCCAGGTTGCGGGCGAGCGGGATGCCACGCGCGTCGGGGTCCTCCTCGACGCACACGACGGGGATGTCCAGTTCACGGAGTCGGGCCAGCACCCGACTGCCGATCTTGCCGAGGCCGAGCAGGACGACGTGCCCGGACAGCCCGCGAGGCGGTCGCCGCAGCGCGCCGACGGCGCGGAACGTGCCCAGTGCTTCCAACGCTGCCGCGATGAGGAGCGGGAGCAGGGCGAGGCCGACGAGACCGGACAGCAGCTGGAGGACCTGGTGGGTGGCCGATGCGTCCAGGGCGGGGTCGTTGATGGAGAACAGGTCGAGGAGCGTGATGTACGCGGCGTGCACCGGGTCGGCGTCGGTGAGCGCGATGGTGGTGAGAGTCAGAGCGAGTACGGAGGCGACGATGCCGGCGAGCGCCCAGCGCAGGCGGCTGGAGAAGAGCTCCCGCAGCGGCGCCCCACGGCGGGCCAGGCGTCGCGCGGGCAGAGCGGGGCCGGCGTACTGGACGGTTTCCAGGACCACGCTGCCTCGCCCGGTGCTGCCTGCCACGGCCCCGTCGTCCGGCAGGAGGACGGGCCCTTGCGGCCCGCTGGCCTCCGAGCCTTCGGCGCCCGCCGGGTCGGCCGTCGTGGACGACAGCAGCGCCAGGGTGCACAGGCCGGGGTCCGGTACCTCGCCGCGCGCGGGAGGAGTTCGCTCGGCGGCACGCAGGAGGACGCCGTCGGCCTGGACGACCTTGCTCGTTCCGGCGACGGCGGTGGCGGCGAGCGCCGGGGCCGCGGTGTCGGCGTCGGACAGGACGGTCGTCGAGGCGTCGAGAACGGCCCGGTCCATGCCGGGTGAGTGCACGAGCGCTGCCTGGTCGAGCAGCTCCTCCACGTGCTGGCCCAGCTTGCGGTTGTACATGCGGACGACAAGCCGCAGCCCGGGGCTGAGACGGCGGGCGGCGAGCGCGGCCCGCAGGTTCGTCTCGTCGTCCTCGTACAGCAGCGCCAGCGCCTCCGCACGATCCACACCGGACCGGAGCAGAGCCTCCCGGGTGGGGGCCGGCGCGGTCGTCACTTGTACGGGGACGATCGTGTCGCCGCTCGATGAGCCCGCCGGCTCCGCGACTGGCTCGATCGACTGCTCCTCGGCCCCTGCCTCCGTGACGACGAGGACGACCCGCTGCCGGTAGACCTCCCGCAATTCGTCGGCCAGTCGGCGGGCGAGCCCGTCGTCCCCGCAGACCACCATGTGCCCGCCGACGGGTGCCTGCGCGTGTCCCTGGCGCGGCAGTTCCGCCATGTCTCCCCCTGATGACGTCATGGATGTCCGCCTGGTCACCGGCCGACCGGGTCAGTCTTCCTCGCCTCGGCGCGATGTCGATCCGCGGCTGCGACGTCGGGACGCCAGCGAGTTCACGAGAAAGGCGGACCAGACGATCGCGAGAATCCCGGCGACCATCCGCAACCACACCGGGTTGCCGGTGCTCGCGGCGGTCCAGCCGTAGCACACAAGACAGAGACCCATCCAGGAAGGAGTCTTCGTGAAGTCGTGCCACGCGTTTCGCGATGACATGGATCCACATCCTCGTGGTGATGGCTCGGCGGCATCAAGCGCCGGGCGCGGTTGGGGTTCACCGACGTGCGCGGAGTCGCCGATGGCCATGGACCAGGGGAGCGGAGTCCACAGCGTGGCGAAGAGTCCGAGGCTCGTCGCCCGCCCGTCCAGGACGAGCATCAGCACGAAGGCCCAGACACTCATCCCGGCCACCGTCCAGCCGCTTCTCGTGAGCGTGGCCGGCTTCCGCCGCCACGCGGCGGCATCCTGATCCTGGAGCGCCCACTGCGCGGCAAAGGCGACGCATCCTCCGTTCAGGATCAGGATGATGCGGACCCGGGGGCGAACAGCGCGGTACCGGCCGGATGGGCCTGTATCCGCAGGCGCCGGGTGTCGTACGGTTTGCTGGGCCGCGAAGACCGCGTCATGGTCTGCCGGCCCAGGTGTCCAGTTTCCCGAAGACGAGCGTCAGACCGCCACCGCCTGCCGCGAGAGCGGCGTAGATCGTGAACATGCTCCGCTGATCCTTCTTGCTCAGCGCCTGGTGCTCACTTCGGGTGACCTCGATCCTCGAACGCCGAGGGTCTGTGGTGTCCACCGCGTAGTAGCGGCCGCGGGCGGAGTCGGTCGCCTGGAGGCCGGAATCGTCGTCCGGAACCGTCAGTAGCGCGGCCACCGCCAAGCCGAGACCGGCGAGCAGCACGTGCAGCGACCGGGGCAGGGCCCGCAGCGCGAGCCACTGCTCCGCTTTTCCGGCCCCTGAACGGATGCCGCGGATGATCGTTGCCACGTGGAGCGGGAAAGCACGGCGAAGCCGATGCCGAGCAGGACACCCAGGTGGGCGAAGGGCGGAAGGCGGGGGACGGCGGTGTAGGCAGCGGCACACAACGCCACTGTGGCCAGCGACAGTTGCAGCCCCGCATGCACCTTGATGCTCTTTCTCACGCCGTCCCCCCTCGGACCTGTGGCTCAGTCGGTGATCTCGACCGGCGCGCTCGGGGCGACCGGTGCAGGCTCGTGTGACGTGTTCTTCTGGGTGATCTGCTGGAGGAGGGCGGTGAGGTCGACTCCGGTGGTGGAGCTGAGGAGTTCCATGCCCTGGGTGACGTTGTCGGTGACGGTGCGGGTCAACTGGCTCGCGCCGTCGGTGGAGATGACGGTCATCTTGTCGACGGCGGCGAGGGGTTCGGCGGCCTTGGCGACGACCTGGGGCAGGACCTCGACGAGCATCTGGAGGACGGCGGCGTCGCCGTACTGGGCGAAGGCGTCGGCCTTCTTCCGCATGGCCTCGGCCTCGGCGGCGCCCTTCGCGCCGATGGCGGCGGCCTGGGCCTCGCCCTCGATGCGTACGGCGTCGGCAAGGGCGGCGCGGTGGGCCTTCTCGCCCTCACCGGTCAGGCGGGAGCGCTGCGCGTCGGCCTCGGCCTCCTTGACCAGGGCGATACGCCGGGCCTCGGCCTCCTGCTCGGCCTGGTAGCGGGCCGCGTCGGCGGGCTTGCGGACCTGAGTGTCGAGCTGACGATCGGTCAGCGCGGCCTGTCGCTCGGCGACCTTCTCCTGCTCGGCGAGGATCTGCTGCTGGCGGTCGGCCTCGGCGAGCGGACCGGCGGCGTTGGCCTGGGCGGCGGCCTCGTCGGTCTGCGCCTTGATCTCGGCCTGCTTCAGGTAGAGGGTCCGCTGCGCGATGGCGATCTCCTCTTCCGCCTTGAGCCGGGCCTGCTCGGCAGCGCGGCGGGCGACGGCCTCGGCGATGTCGGCCTCCTGCTTGGCGCGGGCGGCCTCGGGGCGGCCGAGGTCCTCCAGGTAGGAGCCCTCGGTGGTGATGTCCTGGATCTGGAAGGCGTCCAGGACCAGGCCCTGCCCGGAGAGGCTGGCCTCGGCCTCCTCCGCGACCTGTCCGGCGAACGCCGCTCGATCACGGATGATGTCCTCGACCGACATCCGGCCCACGATGGACCGCAGCGCGCCGGAGAGCACCTCCTGCGTGAAGCCGACGATCCCGTTCTGCTGCATCAGGAACCGCTGCGCGGCGGCCCGGATCGAGTCCTCCGTACCGCCGACCTTGACGATCGCGACGCCTTCCAGGTTCGCCTTCACACCGCGCAGGGTCACCGCGCCGCGCACGGCCACCGGGATGTGCCGGCTGGACAGGTCGAGGGTGAACTTCTGCTGTACGAACGGGACGACGAAGACACCTCCGCCGACCACGACCTTCTGGCCGCTGTTGTCGGTGAACACCCGCCCCGTGGCCGGATCGGTGGCCTGCTTGCCGCGCCGCCCGGTGATGATGAACGCCTCGCTGGGCCCCGCGACCTTGTAGCGCGTGATGACGACGAGGGCGAGCAGGACGACGAGTACGACGATGCCCACCACAGCGGTGAGAACAGGGGTCATGAGCACATCCCTTGAGAGTGGAGCCGAAGAAGCAAATCAGGTGGGGGAACGGTCAGCGCTCGACGGGGCGTACGGCGACCGAGGTGGGCGAGAGCACCGACGAGACCCAGACCTCGGCGCCACGGGGAACCGGACCGGACGCCTTCGCCGCGTACTTCACCGGCTGTCCGCCCAGATACAGCAGCACCTCGCCGTAGCCATCGGCCGGAATCGCCGTGACCACCGAGCCCGAACTCCCCGTCAGGTCCTCGCCCCGCGGCGCGGGCGCGGCTCCGTCGCGCATGAGCACCCGGCTGAACTTCCACGTCAGCCGGCCCACGACGACCCCCGCGACCACACCCGCACCGGTGGCGACCCCCGCCCCCGTACCCGCGATCCCCAGGACGATCGCGCCCGTGAAACCGAGCGCGGAGACGAACCCGGCGATCACCGGCAACGACAGAAACCCGTCCAGCCCCCCGCCGAACCCGTCGAGGAGCCCGTCCACCACCCCGTCGAGAACCAGGGACAGGACGAGCAGCACGAGACCCGCGATGCCGAGACCGAGAAACCAGCCCATGTACGCCACCTCACCCCGTGCGTCGCTTCCGCCGTCACAGGGATGGTTCCATGGAGCAGCACAGATGTTCACTGCCGTATCCCGGCAATCTTTATGCGCTCTTAATGCCGTCTCCGCGCGCCAAGGAACTCGGCGACGAGGTCGGCGACGCGCTCGGGAGACTGCTCAAGGACGAGATGTCCGGCGCCGTCGAGGACGCGCAGGTCGACGCCGAGTCGATGTTCGGCGGCGGGGGCCAGGCGGGCCGGGGGAAGGAAGACGTCGTCCGAGCCCACCACGGCGACGCAGGGCTTCGCCGCAGCACTGTCCAGAGTGGCGGACGACAGCGGCGAGGGGGCGAGGCTGCTGTGGCAGGAGCGGCCCACCAGCGCCATCCACGCGCTGAGTTCGTCCGGTACAGGCGCACCGGGCGCCGTCATGTGTCGCAGGAGCCTCTCGGCTCGCGGCACAGAGGGGCGGAGCAGCCAGGGCAGTGTCGCGCCCAGCACGGAAGCACTGACACGAAGCCGCACCAACCCGGCAGTCGATACGAGCACCCGACCCGCGATCAGGTCTGACGCGCAGGCGAGAGCGATGGCGCCACCGAGTGAATGCCCCACGACCACGACCGGCCCGGACGCCACCTGTGCCAGGGTCTCGCTGAGCCATGTCCCGTACCAGTCGGCGCGCCCGCGGCGAGGTCGCTCGCCGGCGCTGAGGCCGGGCTGGCCGGGCACGTCCAGGACGACGAGGCGTCCGACCCGGGAGAGAGCCTCCATGATTCCCAGGGACACGGCCGCGTTCATGTTCGTACCGGGTATCAGCACGATCGTCGCCGCGCTTGCCGCTGGACCGGGCTCGGTGGTGATCACGCTCGTCATGCCGGCGGAGGTCTCGACCCGTCCTCGGCTGTGAGAGACCGGCCACGCGGCGAGGCGCTCTTCGCACCGGCCGCGAACCCGCTCCCTCGCGGCCTGACTGCGATAGATGGACGGCATTGAGGCATCGTAGGCGGGGTGCCATGTCTGTGCCGTGCCCAGAGGTAGGGTGACGGCCGATCTTTGATGCGTCGCTGATGCGTTACTGACACAAGGGGCGTGACGTATCGGCAGGGAAGGGGCGTCGGAATCGTGGTGACCGCTGCGCGTCTACGGGCGCGCTCGTTCTTCTCGGCCCATCCCGCCCGCACGGTCGTCCTCGGGTTCGCCGGCGTCGTCGTGGTCGGCACGGTTCTGCTGATGCTGCCTCTCGCGGCGGAGGACGG
The DNA here is from genome assembly GCF_053609105.1 of Streptomyces sp. NPDC054975. NCBI lineage: Bacteria > Bacillati > Actinomycetota > Actinomycetes > Kitasatosporales > Streptomycetaceae > Streptomyces > Streptomyces sp. NPDC054975. The sequence goes on along the minus strand of NZ_JBSGWV010000001.1, from coordinate 186,105 downwards.
TGGCGCCACCAGCGTCCTGACCGCGCTGTTCACCTCCACCTCGGCCGTCTGCGTCACGGGGCTCGCGGTCGTGGACACCGGTACGTACTGGAGCGGCTTCGGCGAGGGCGTCATCCTCGCGCTGATCCAGATCGGCGGCTTCGGCATCATGACCATGGCCTCCCTCCTCGCCCTGCTCGTGTCCGGACGGCTGCGGCTGCGGATGCAGCTGACGGCGCAGGCCGAGACGAAGAGCCTCGGGATCGGAGACGTACGACGCGTCCTGCTCGGCGTCGCCGGATCGACGCTCGCCGTCGAGCTCGCGGTCGGCGCGTTCCTGGCGCTGCGTTTCCGCTTCGGGTACGGCTCCGGTTTCGGCGAGGCGGCCTATCTCGGGTTCTTCCATGCCGTGTCCGCGTTCAACAACGCGGGCTTCGGCCTGCACGCGGACAGCCTCACCCGCTACGCCCAGGATCCATGGGTCACCTTGCCGATCGCCGTCGCCGTCATCCTGGGCGGCATCGGCTTCCCCGTCCTGCTGGAGATGCTGCGCCACCGCAACCGGGTCCGTACCACGGGCCGGAGGAACTGGACGCTGCACACCAAGCTCACGGTCATCACCACCATCGTGCTGCTGGTGGTCGGCACGGTGCTCACGGGGCTTCTGGAGTGGACCAACCCTGCCACGCTCGGTGCGCACGACGTCTGGGGCAAGTTCCTCAACAGCTTCTTCCACTCGGCTATGAGCCGCACCGCCGGATTCAACTCCCTCGACATCGGCGCGATGCATGCCTCCACCCTCCTGATGACGTGCATGCTGATGTTCATCGGCGGCGGCAGTGCGGGAACCGCGGGCGGCATCAAGGTCACCACCTTCGCGGTCCTGGCCGCCGCCATCCTCGCCGAGGTGCGGGCCGAGACGCATTCCGTCGTCCTGGGCCGCCGCCTCGCCCCGCACGTACTGCGCCAGGCTCTGACGGTCGCGCTGCTCGGCGTGGGGTTGGTCATGAGCGCCGCTCTCGCCCTGCTCTCGGTGAGCAAGGCGTCGTTCGATGCGGTGCTGTTCGAGACCGTCTCGGCCTTCGCGACCGTGGGCCTTTCCACCGGCATCACCGCCGACCTGCCGGCCGTCGGACAGCTCATCCTGATCGCCCTGATGTTCATCGGACGTATCGGCCCGATCACCCTGGTCTCCGCGCTCGCGCTGCGCGAACGCACGCGACGGTACGAACTGCCCGAGGAGCGACCCGTCATTGGCTAACTTCCTGCACAACCTGCGCAAGCGCCGTCGGCGGCCCATCGAGCAGCAGCGGGCCACCGGCGACCAGCGGGTCGCCGTCATCGGTCTCGGCCGGTTCGGCAGCTCGCTCGCCAACGAACTGATGCGCCGGGGCTGGGACGTATTGGGCGTCGACACCGACGCCCGGCTCGTCCAGAAGTACAGCGACGGCCTCACCCACGCCGCCGTCGCCGACTTCACCGACCCGGTGGCCCTGAACCAGCTCGGCGTCCACGAGTTCTCCAGCGCTGTCGTCGGCATCGGCACCGACATCGAGGCGAGCATCCTCGTCAGCTCCAACCTCCTCGAAGCCGGCGTCCCGAACATCTGGGCCAAGGCCATCAGCCGCCAGCACGGCAAGATCCTCGAACGCCTCGGCGTGCACCATGTCGTGCTTCCCGAGCACGACATGGGTGAGCGCGTCGCTCACCTCGTCACCGGTCGGATGCTCGACTTCATCGAGTTCGACGACGACTACGCCCTCGTCAAGACCGTCGCCCCCAGCGTCGCCACCGGGCAGCCGCTCGGGCAGTCCAGGGTCCGCAGCGAGTACGGCATCACCGTCGTGGGCATCAAACGTCCCGGCGAGGACTTCACCTACGCCACCGCCGACACCGTCGTCGAAAAGGGCGACATCATCGTCGTCACCGGCAAAACCGCGGCCGTGGAGACCTTCACAGACCTCCCCTGACCACTAGGATCAGCCCTGGTGAGCCGGGAAGTCTGGTCGGCGCAGACTTCCGCCTGTCCTGGAGCTCCCGGCCATGTCTCTCACCCTTCTCCTGCTCGGCCTGTGGGCACTCGCCTTCCTGACCTTCAACATCGTCATCAGCGTGCGGGTCTGGCGGATCACCTCACTGCCCCGGTGGCGTCGCGCCCTGCCCGGACTTCTGCTGGGCGCCGCGCTCGCAGCCACCCTCAGCCGTGCCACCGGAACAACGGTCATCGCCGAGACGCTTGCCTTCCCCCTGAACGCCGCCACCGCCGTGCTGGGTCTCTTCGAGCTGCGTCGGCACCGCGCGTGCGTCCGGAACCGACGCCCCAGGAGTCCCAGCATGAGCACCTGGGCGAGCTGGACCCTGCTGATCGCCGGCGGGGCACTGGTCCTGGCACCGAGTGTCGCCGTCCTGCTGGGCTGGAGACCAGGTCGACTCCGTCGCACCGCGGGACCGGCCGGGCTGCTCGGAGCCGCCGGCGTGACGCTGTACGGGGCCGCACTGGCAGACGAGGTACCGCGCTTGGCCGAGGCGGGGAACGGCGTACTCAAGGCCCGCCGGACCGTTGACCGTCACCCCGGCGCCGAACGGATCGCCGGCCGATCGATCACGGCGACGGGTGCACCGCCATGGCGGCAGGGCGCGGCGCGGGTCTCTCGTCCTCTCCCGCGGGCGGAGTGGATGGGGAGCCCAGGGCGGCTGTGAGGATCAGTGCCAGTAGGGCGATGACGGACAGGACGACCGCCGCCACGATGCGCGGGTTGCGCCTCCAGGAGCGAACGTCCTCGGGTCGCTCCGGCTGCCGGGGGAACTGCTGATTCAGCGTGATCATCAGGGAGGCGAGAGCGGGGTCGTCGCGGCTGAGGTTCCGCTCGATCTCGGCGAGGATGCGCTGGTCATCTGTGGGGTGACTCATGGCGACCGCCTCGGGACTGCTGTGAACCGGCGGATGGACGTTCTCTGTCACATTGCTCCTCACTTGGAGTGTTCCCGTCCGGCCCTGCCTCAACGCTTCCGTCGTCAGAGTGCCTGGTCGGGCCAGCCCAGGAGCCTGGCGCCGACAACGGCTGTCTGGAGGGTGTAGCGCTGCACGGGATCGCCGGGGTCGGCGCCTGTCAGACGCTGGATGCGGTCGAGGCGGTACGTCATGGCCCGCACGCTGAGGTTCAGGCGGCGGGCCGCCTGGGCTGTGACGCATCCGGTGTCGAAGTACGCGGTGAGGGTGTCGATGAGGGGCTGGGCGCCGCCACGTGCTTGCTGGAGGGGGCCGAGGACGCTGCGTACGAGGTCGGCCATGGCTTGCCGGTCTCGGGTGAGGACGGGGTAGACGAGGAGGTCGGCTGCGTGCAGGACGGGGTCGTTCAGGTCCATGCGGGAGGCGAGGTCGAGGGCGTTGAGGGCTTCTTCGTAGGAGTGGACGACACCGCCGGCACCGGGGTGGGCCCGGCCGATGGCGACCTGGCCGCCGTCGGTCGCCGCGTACGCCTGCTTCGCGAAGAAGGTCAGCACGTCGGGTTCGTCGGCCGGCGCGACGCAGATCAGCCGGCCGTCCTTCGTGGTGATCAGAATGCGGCGGTTGCCGAAGCGGGCGACGAGCGAGGACTCGACGGCACGGGTGACCGCATAGCCGTCGTCGTACGGCTCCGGGCCCTGCGCCACGGCCACGGCATGGGCGTGGGAGAGGAGCAGACCGAAGCGTTCCGCCCGTTCGGCAACTCTCCCGAGGTCGCTGCGGCCGTAGAGGAGATCGTCAATGAACTCCCGTCGAGCAGCCTCTTCTTGACGCATCGCCAGGTGCTGTGCCCGCTCGTGTCCCTCGGCGAAGGCGTCCACGGCCTGCTCGACGGCGCTCAGGAGATGGGCGGCGGCCGCCTGCGTCAGCGCGGGGTGGACACGCTGCGCGACGCAGAGGTGGGCTCGGATGAGTTCCCGCAGCCCGATGCCGGCCTCCGCGGCCCGCTCCCCGCGGGACCGCAGCGCCTCCAGCTCATCGCGCCTGAGCCTGCGGCGCGTTGCGCACACACTCGACAAGATCTCGGAGTATCCCTCCAGATACTGCTCGGCGGTCTCTCGCTCCGTCACGGCCCCTCCCGGCTTCCTGACGCGCCTCTGACGAGTTCCTGACGCGCGCAGACCAAGATTGGCACGGCGCCCCCTGGGGGCTGCCACCGGCATCAAGAGGACGTCAAAGACTGCCGGGTCACGGCAATGCCGCCGAGGTCCCTGCTGCGTCAGGATGGTCGTGCGAGAGGCCGCGGGCGTCGCCCCGATGCCAGGAGCCGGAAGCGTTCACATGTCAGGGGGAGATCGATGGGCGAGTTCCTGAACGCCGCCGTCGGTTTCCCCACGATGCTGTACACCGCGGCCCTGATCGTCGTGGCGGGCTTCTGGCTGCTGGTCCTGTGCCGTGCCGCGGACCGCGAAGGCTTCGACTCGGACGTGGACACCACAGCCCTGCGTCTCGACGGAGTGCCTGTCTCCGTGGCAGCGACCCTGTCCGTCGTGGTCAGCTGGCTCCTGAGCATGGGCGGCTCGGTGCTCCTGGGGCGAGCCGCACTGCCCGGCAGCCTTTCACACGTGCTCTCCACAGCTCTGCTTCTGGTGGCGCCGATCGTCTCCTGGCGGGCGACGCGACGGCTCGTACCCACGCTGGCGAAGCTGTTCCCCGACGAACCCGGGCCGTCCCAGCAGGACCTCGCCGGCCTGCCGAGCGCGCCCGAGCGGCACCGATCCGCTGCCCCTGGGCACCACCGGACCGTCGTGCCGGTACGGCGACGCCGATAGCTCGTCCGGGTCGCGCCGCGCCTGTGGCGCTCGACCTCTCCGTAACACCGCCGCCTGAGCCTGCGGCTCCCCATCTCTTCCATCGACACGGGGTTTCTCATGGATGCCATCACCGTGGGCATCGGCGTGCTCGTCGCCGTTGTCCTGCTCGCCACCCTCGCTCTCCTGTTCGTGCTCAGCCGGCTGTTCCGCAAGGTGGAACAGGGCAAGGCGCTGATCGTCTCCAAGATGCGCAAGGTCGACGTCACCTTCACCGGGCAGGTCGTCCTGCCCGTGCTGCACAAGGCCGAGATCATGGACATCTCGGTGAAGACCATCGAGATCTCCCGGACCGGCCGGGACGGGCTGATCTGCCGGGACAACATCCGCGCGGACATCCGCATCTCGTTCTTCGTCCGGGTCAACAAGACCGTCGAGGACGTCATCAAGGTGGCGCAGGCGATCGGAACCCAGCGGGCCTCCGACAAGGAAACGCTGCAGGAGCTGTTCAACGCCAAGTTCTCCGAGGCGCTCAAGACGGTCGGCAAGCAGATGGACTTCACCGACCTCTACACCAAGCGAGAGGAGCTGCGCTTCCGGATCATCGAGATCATCGGCATCGACCTCAACGGCTACAGCCTGGAGGACGCGGCCATCGACTACCTGGAGCAGACCCCGCTCTCCCAGCTCGACCCGGGCAACATCCTGGACGCCCAAGGCATCCGGAAGATCACCGAGCTGACGGCCGTCGAGAACGTCCGGACGAACGAGTTCCGCCAGCACGAGCAGAAGGAGATCACCCGGCAGAACGTCGACGCCCGCGAGGCCATCCTGGAGCTGGAGCGGCGCCAGGCGGACGCCGAGATCAAGCAGAAGCGGGAGATCGACACCGTACGGGCACGGGAGGAGGCCGAGACCGCCCGGGTGGTGGAGGAGGAGCGGCTGCGGGCGCAGAGCGCGTTCCTGAAGACGGAGGAGCAGCTCGGTATCCAGCGCGAGAACCAGGCCCGTGAGGTCGCGGTCGCGCAGAAGAACCGTGAGCGGGTCATCGCCGTCGAGAACGAGCGGATCGAGAAGGACCGCCTGCTCGAAGTCATCGCCCGCGACCGGGAGACCGAACTCACCCGCATCTCCGCCGAGAAGGAGGTCGAGGCGGAGCGCCGGGACATCGCGGAGGTCATCCGGGAGCGGGTCGCCGTGGACCGTACGGTCGCCGAGCAGGAGGAGTCGATCAAGCGGCTGCGGGCGGTGGAAGAGGCCGAGCGCGAGCGCCAGGCGATCATCATCGCCGCCGAGGCCGAGGCGCAGGAGAAGCTGGTCAAGGACATCAAGGCAGCCGAGGCCGCCGAGCAGGCCGCCGTCCACCGCGCTGCCGAGGAGCTCACGCTCGCCGAGGCCCGGAACAAGGCCGCCGACATGGACGCCCGCGCCAAGATCCGCCTCGCCGAGGGGATCCAGGCCGAGGCGGCTGCAGAGGGCTTGGCGGCGGTGCAGGTACGGGAGAAGGAGGCCGACGCCATCGAGAAGGCGGGCCGTGCGGAGGCGGAGGCGACCGAGGCTCGCCTGCGTGCCGAAGCCGTCGGTACCCGGGAGAAGGCCCTGGCGGAGGCGACCGCGATCGGCGAGAAGCTGAAGGCGGAGGCGGCCGGCCTCACCGAGAAGGCGGCCGCCATGGCCGCGCTGGACGAGGCGTCCCGTACCCACGAGGAGTACCGGCTGCGTCTGGAGGCGGAGAAGGACATCCGTCTGGCCGGGCTCGAAGTGCAGCGGCAGGTCGCGGAGGCGCAGGCCACGGTCCTCGCGACCGGCCTGGAGAACGCCGACATCAACATCGTCGGTGGCGAGTCGGTCTTCCTCGACCGGCTGGTGCAGTCGATCGCGCTCGGCAAGTCCGTCGACGGATTCGTGGAGCACAGCCAGACCGCGCAGGCGCTCGCCGGTCCGTGGCTGAACGGGGACGGGTCCTTCACCGAGGACCTGACCAAGGTGCTCGGCTCGCTGTCCACCGCCGACGTGCAGAACCTCAGCGTGTCCGCGCTGCTGGCGAAGGTCATGAAGTCCGGGGTCCTGGACGTGGCGGCCCCGACCGGCACCGAGGCGCTGAACGGCGCCGTCAAGAGCTGACCGCCCACGGGGGAGCGGTCAAAAGCGGGTCCGGTGCCGGCAAACGGGGGAGTTACCGGCACCGGACCCGTACCCATCACGGTACAAGGAGCGGAACGGGATGAGTGCGGGACTCGACCAGGACACGTACGCGATACTGCGCGACCGCCTCGTCGCGCAGGCAGGCGAGCTGGCCCGGCGGGCCGAGGCCCTCAACCAGGCGCGGATCACGGAATTCGGTTCCGGCGAGCTGACCCTCATGGGCACCGACCGCATCCGCGCCGAGAGCAACGGCCTGCCCCGGGACCTCGTGGCCGTCGGCGACGATGTCCTGCTCTTCGGCCGCCACACACCCCTCGCGGGGCGTGCCGAGACCCTGGTCGCCGACGTGTTCACGTTGTACGACCGCGAGTTGAAGCCGCTGCCCGAGGGCGCAGTGCCCGGCCTCCTCGACGACCCGGATTTCGTTCGGGAGTTCACCGCCCTGCACCGCTACTTCCGGGGCGCCCGTCTGCTGCGGCTACGCCGTCTGGAGGGCCGTCTCCTCGCCGTGTTCCGGACCGGGGCGCAGGCCGATGACCTCCGTGTCCTGCGCTGGTCCGTCGGACCGTCCGGCGAGATGCGTTTCCTCGATGCCCAGGGGGAGCGCGATCACGTCTTCCCTCCCTCCCACGACGTCGACTGGGTGGAGACGACTCGCGACGATCACCTGCTGGGTCGGCACCCGCACATCTCGCTCGACGGCCGCCTCTTCGTGTCCACGGTCGGCGGGGCGTTGACGGTGAAGACGGAGAACGACACCGAGACCGGCGAGGGTATCCACAGCGAGCCGGTCGACGAGCCCCTCCAGTCGCTGGCCGACGCGGAGGTCGCGTACGCGACGGTGGGCGCTCTGATCGTGGTGCGTGTCCGCCCGTACAAGGAGGAGACCCGACGGCACCTCGTCTTCAACACCCTGACCGGGACCGTGGTCCGCCTGGACGGCATCGGACAGGCATGTCTGCGGCTGCCCGAGAACGAGGGCATCGTGTTCCCCGGCGGCTACTGCGTCGCCTCCGGCACGGTGAAGACCTTCGACATGGACTCGGCGGAGCTGACGTTCGAGCGGGCGATCCGCTCACCCAACGGCGAGGACATCCTCTTCGTCTTCGACGCCCAGGAGGCCGGCCGCAGCCTGCTCCTTCCGTACAACCTGATCCGCAAGGAGATCGCCACGCCCGTCTCCTGCGGCGGATACGCGCTCCTCGACGACGGGACGATGGTCGTCCTGCGCGCGGCGGACGGGGAGCCCGGCCGCGTGCACCCGGTGCAGATCTGGCAGACCGCGTACCTGGCCGACACCCACATTGCTGAAGCCGGAACTGGGCCGTTGGCCCGGATCGGCAACGCGGACCTGGTCCGGGGCATCTCAGACTGCCTCGCCATCGCCCGGCAGGCCGTCGAGCTGACGCCCGCCGGCGCGGTGTACGAATCGCTGGTCGCCGCATGCTCGCGGGCGGCCGACGTCCACCACTGGTTGGGCGACTCGGAGACGGGCGACCTGCACGGTCCGCTGGCCGAGCTGCGGGACACAGCCGCGCAGGTTCTCGACGAGTTCGAGACCGTGACCACACTCACCCGGCAGGCGACCGACGCGCTGGCCGAGTCCGCCCAGCGGATCACCCGGCTGGTCCGGCGTGTCCGGGGCGAGGCACCCGTCACGGCTGAGGAGTGGATCTCACGGATCACCGAACTCCGCCAGGCGCAGGGGCACCTGCTGACCCTGAAGGAGATGCGGTACGCCGACACGGAGAGGATCGACACTCTCGCCGGGGACGTCGAGGCCGACATCGCCTCGGCCGCGCAACGGGCCGTCGGGTTCCTCCAGCGCGAGGACGCCTTCACCGTCCACCAAGCGGACGCCGAACGGCTCGCCACGGAGGCTGGGGAGCTGACCACCGTCGCCGAGGCGGGCCCCGTCGGCGACCGGCTCGACGAGCACACCCTCGGCCTGCGGACGCTCAGCGAGATCGTCGCCGGCCTCGACATCGCCGACGCGACTGTGCGCACCTCGATCCTGGAACGGGTCGCCGACGTCCTCGGCTCGCTCAATCGCGCTCGTGCTGTCCTCGCCGCGCGGCGCGCCGAACTCCTCGACCAGGAGGGCCGGGCGGAGTTCGCCGCCGAGCTCGCCCTGCTCGGCCAGGCCGTCACCGGTGCTCTGGCGGCGTCGGACACCCCGGAGCGCTGCGACGACCAGCTCGGCCGGCTGCTGCTCCAGCTGGAGAACCTGGAGTCCCGCTTCGCCGAGCACGACGGCTTCCTGGCAGACATCGGCGAGAAGCGGACCGAGATCTACGACGCCTTCACCGCCCGCAAGCAGTCGCTTCAGGACGCCCGGGCCCGCCGAGCGGAGCGTCTGGCGGAGTCGGCGGGACGCGTACTGGAGGCGATCACCCGACGCGCCTCAGTCCTCGGAGACCTCGACGAGCTGCACACGTACTTCGCCTCCGACCCCATGGTCGCCAAGGTGCTGCGCATCGCGGCTGAGCTGCGGGAACTCGGTGACCAGGTACGGGCGGAGGAGCTGGACGGCCGACTCGGAGCCGCCCGTCAGGAGGCCGGCCGCGCACTGCGGGACCGCACCGACCTCTTCTCCGACGGCGGCGACACGATCCGCCTCGGCCGACACCACTTCGCCGTCAACCGGCAGGACCCGGAACTCACGCTCGTACCGTACGAGGACACCCTCGCCTTCGCACTGACCGGAACCGACTACCGCGCACCCGTCACCGACCCGAAGTTCGCCGCGACCCGGCTGTACTGGGACCGGACGCTGCCCTCGGAGTCGCCCGAGGTCTACCGCTCCGAGTACCTGGCCGCCCGCCTCCTGGCCGAGCATGGTGCGGATGGCCTGGCAGGCGCGGACCTCGGCGCGCTCGCACGGCGGGCGGCCGAGGCCGCCTACGACGAGGGCTACGAGCGTGGCGTCCACGACCACGACGCGGCGGCGATCCTGGAGGCGGTCCTCGGGCTGCACGAGGGGGCCGGCACTCTCAGGTACCCGGCGAAGGCCCGCGCAACGGCCCAGACCTTCTGGGCCCACTCCGCCACCGCCGAGGCCCGCGCCGAGTGGAGCCGGCGTGCGGTCTCACTGACACAGGCCCGTGATCTGTTCGGTTCGCCATCGGCCTTGGACGGACTCCGGTTGGAGCTGGCCGAGGAGATCGGCGACGCGACTGCTGCCGAGTATCTGATCGCAGAACTGGCGTCCGGTCGGCAGGGCTTCGCCTTCGCCGCCGAGGCGCATGCATTGCTGGACAAATTCCGCCACGCCGTCGGCACCTCCGCGTACGACGAGACCCTCGCCGCTCTCACGGAGCCGGGCGCGCGCCGGCAGCTGGCCGAGGCATGGCTCACCTCGTACGCGTCCGCCTCCGGAGAACAGCTCGACGAGGGCGTACTGACCGAGGCCGTCGCTGTCGAGCTGGCGCCGGACCTCGACCGCTACGAGATCGCGGCTCCGACCACGGCCACGGTCACCGGACTCCTCGGCACCCACCCCCGCGTGGAGGCACGCGCGCTGGAACTGCGCCTTGACGAGTACCTCGCCAGGACGCGGGCCTTCGCCGACCGGGAGGTGCCCGCCTTCCGCACCTACCAGCAGCGCCGGGCGGAGCTCGTGACGGCTGAGCGCGCCCGGCTGCGCGTGGATGAGCACCGGCCCCGGGTGATGTCGTCCTTCGTCCGCAACCGGCTCGTCGACGAGGTCTACCTCCCCTTGATCGGCGACAACCTCGCCAAGCAGCTCGGCGCGGCAGGCGCAGCCAAGCGAACCGACTCCCACGGCCTGCTCCTGCTCCTGTCCCCGCCCGGCTACGGCAAGACGACCCTGATCGAATACGTCGCCGACCGCCTCGGGCTTCTCCTCGTCAAGGTCGACGGTCCCGCCCTCGGTCAGGACACGACCTCCCTGGACCCCGCCGAAGCGCCGGACGCCGCAGCCCGGCGGGAGGTGGAGAAGATTGCCTTCGCCCTTGGGGCGGGCAACAACGTCCTGCTGTACGTGGACGACATCCAGCACACCTCGCCGGAGTTCCTGCAGAAGTTCATCCCCCTCTGCGATGCCACCCGCACCCTGAACGGCCACGACCTGCGCGGCAAGCGCTTCGCCGTCTGCATGGCCGGAAACCCGTACACAGAGTCCGGGCAGCGATTCCGCGTGCCGGACATGCTCGCCAACCGCGCCGACGTGTGGAACCTCGGCGACGTGCTGACGGGCAAGGAGGACGCCTTTGCTTTGAGTTTCGTGGAGAACGCCCTCACCTCCCATCCGGTCCTCGCTCCGTTGGCTGGCAGGGAACGTGCGGATCTGGAGCTCCTCGTCCGGCTCGCGGCAGACGACCCGACCGCGCGCCGGGACCGGCTCACCCACCCCTACGCGCCCGCAGAACTCGACCGCGTCCTCGCCGTCCTGCGCCACCTGCTGACCGCCCGCGAGACCGTCCTCGCGGTCAACGCGGCCTATATCGCCTCCGCCGCCCAGTCCGACGACGCCCGCACCGAGCCGCCCTTCCGGCTCCAGGGCTCGTACCGGAACATGAACAAGATCGTCGCCCGTATCTCACCCGCCATGAACGACGCCGAACTCGCCGCCGTGGTCGACGACCACTACACCGCCGAGGCCCAGACCCTCACCGCCGAGGCCGAGACCAACCTGCTCAAGCTCGCGTCGCTCCGTGGCACGCTCACCACCACGCAGGCAGACCGCTGGTCGGAGGTCACGACCGCCTACACGCGCACCCGGACAATGGGCGGCACCGGAGAGGACCCGCTGAGCAGGGCGGTCGCCGCCCTCGGCCTCCTCGCCGACCGCATCACGGCCGTTGAGGCGGCGATCACCCGGGCCGCCGACCCACGCCATCTCCTGGCGCGCCCCGCCGGACGGGACGCCTCGCGTTGCTCTGACGTGCCGGCTCCCGAGCCTCGTCAGAACTGACACAGGAGGCGGACATGCCCGACGTTTGGATCGGCCTGAGCGCCGCTGCCCGGCGGAGGAACTGGTGGTGGACCGGTGTCCTGACGCTCGCCTGTGCCAGTGCGGCGGTGGCCATGATCCTGACTGCACCGGCGGCAGACCGATGGGGGTGGGTCGGTGGCGTCGGTGTGGTCTGGTTGGCATCCTGCTTCTACATGATCAACCGCGGCTATGGCCGCACGCTCCTGACTGCGAACGGCATGGAGTTCCGCACCTTCGTCAGTCGGCGCGCGGTGCCATGGAACGAGATCACCCAGATCGAGGAGTGCCGGCACGCCACGAGCAGCGGCTGCTGGCGGGAGCTGCAGGCCGTTCGTGTGCGCGGGCGCTCGCTGACGATTCCCGGGGCCTTCACCAGCCGGAGTCGGGATGCGGAGTTCGAACAGAGACTGGCCGTCATTCACGAACGCTGGTCTCGCGCGGTCGACGGCTGAGGTAACTCAGGCCGCGAGCCGCGAGAGCAGCGAACCGCCGGATACGCCTGCGGACATGTGCGTACCCCGGTATGGCTCCTGACCTGCGGAGATAAGTGCACTGCGAACGGACACCGTGTCCGAATAACGGTCATGTCACGCGTGCTGGGATTTTCGTAGATCACCGTCGGTGATGTGACGCCCGTCACGCTGCATGTGGCGGGTCTCGTGGTAGGAATGCGCAACTTCGCAGGTGGCGCCACCCCTCGCCGCTCCTGCGCAGTGCCGGCACGCACCGGCAGCACGACCAAGGTGATCACGTTCCGAGTCCGTGGACGTCGACCCCTCGGGTCGCCGATCGGACAACGGCGTTCGCTCAAAGACCGCACTCCCCACTGGCGTAGCCTCCCGCGCGCCGGTCCTGCGTTACTGAGGTCCTTACCGTGTCACTCGATTCCTTCACGCAGTCCGTCGACAAGGCTGTCAGCGGATTCTTCGAGCCCATAGCCACGTGGCTGGGCGAGGTCGTCTTCTACTCCGTGCCTGTCGGGGGTACGGAACTTCCCCTCATCGTGGCCTGGCTCGTCGTCGCCGGTCTGGTCTTCACCGGCTGGTTCGGCTTCGTGCAGCTGCGCAAGTTCAAGCTCGCCGTGAACGTGGTGCGGGGCAAGTACGACGAGAAGGGGTCGGCCGGTGAGGTCAACCACTTCCAGGCGCTGACCGCCGCCGTCTCCGGCACCGTTGGCCTCGGCAACATCGCCGGTGTGGCCGTCGCGGTCTCCATCGGTGGCCCGGGCGCCACGTTCTGGATGATCCTGTGCGGCCTGCTCGGCATGGCGACCAAGTTCGTCGAGGTCACCCTCGGTGTGAAGTACCGCGAGGTGCACGCCGACGGCACCGTCTCCGGCGGCCCGATGCACTACCTCCCCAAGGGCCTCGCCGAGCGCTTCGGCAAGAACGGCAAGACCCTCGGCAAGGTCCTCGCGGTCCTCGCCTCCTTCTTCGTGCTGTTCTTCGGCCTGTTCGGCGGCAACCTCTTCCAGGTCAACCAGTCCTACGCCCAGCTCGTCTCCGTCACCGGCGGCGAGAACGGCCTCATGGGCGGCTCCGCGGGCGCGCTCTTCTTCGGCATCCTGATCGCGGCCCTGGTCGGCATCGTGCTCCTCGGCGGCATCCGTTCAATCGCCTCCGTCACCAGCAAGCTCGTCCCCGCCATGGCCGGCATCTACATCGCCGCCTGCCTCGTCGTCATCGCCGTCCACGTCACCGCCGTCCCCGCCGCGATCTCCACGATCATCGAGGGTGCCTTCAACCCGCAGGGCGTCGCCGGCGGTGTCCTCGGCGCGCTGATCATCGGCTTCAAGCGGGCCGCGTTCTCCAACGAGGCCGGCCTCGGCTCCGCCCCGATCGCCCACTCCGCGGTCAAGACCAAGCACCCCGCGAGCGAGGGTCTGGTCGCCCTGCTTGAGCCGTTCATCGACACGGTCGTCATCTGCACCATGACTGCGCTGACCATCGTCATCGCCAACCCGGCCAGCTACGTCGAGGTCCGAAAGGGCGGTGAGTCCATCGGCGGCGTCACCATCACCTCCGACGCCTTCGCCACCGTCCTGCCCTGGTTCCCGTACATCCTGACCATCGCGGTCATGCTGTTCGCCATCTCCACGGTGCTGACCTGGGGCTACTACTGCATGAAGGCGTGGACCCACCTCTTCGGCCGCAGCAAGGGCAGCGAAGTGACCTTCAAGGTCTTCTACACCCTGTTCGCGGTGGCCGGCTCCCTGCTGACCCTGCAGACCCTCATCGACATGGCCGACGCGGTGCTCTTCATGCTCGCCGTCATCAACATCATCGGCCTCTACCTCCTCGCCCCCGTCGTCAAGAGGGAGCTCAACTCCTTCCTCGCCTTCGTCAAGCGGCGCGACGCCGGCCTCGACACGGACGAGGACACCGACGAGGAGCCGGTGAAGACCACCGTCTGACCGTCCCCCCGGCGGCCCGGCTCCCGAAGGGCTCTGTCCCCACCTCGCGCCTTGGTGGGGACAGGGCCCTTCACCCTTGTTCCAGCAGGTGAGAGACGCCTGGTGAGGCTCCCGCGCGCCCGATAGGGTGTAAACAACGCGTCAAGGAATGACGCTGGTGTGCCGGGAAGTCTGGTCGGCGTCCTAGGGCCCGTGTGCCCGTTTGTCGACATGCCCCGGAGGCCCGCCCCATGACGCAGTCACGTCCCCGCAAAGTCGTCTTCGGTCTGCTGCCCTGGCCCGAACGCCAGGCCGTCGCCGAAGCCCTACGGACGGAGACGGTCGGCGGCCTGGTCCTCCTCGCGGCGGCCGTCGTCGCGCTCGTCTGGGCCAACAGCCCGTGGAGCGCGGCGTACGAGTCCGTACGCGACTTCCACTTCGGCATCCCCGCCCTGGGCCTGGACCTGTCCGTCGCCCACTGGACCGCCGACGGCCTTCTCGCGATCTTCTTCCTCGTCGCGGGCATCGAGCTGAAGCGCGAACTCGTCGTCGGCGAACTGCGCACCCCCGCCACGGCGGCCCTGCCCGTGATCGCCGCCCTGTGCGGCATGGCAGTGCCGGCGGCCGTCTACACCCTCGTCGCAGCGTCGGGCGGCGGAAGCCTCGACGGCTGGGCCGTCCCGATGGCCACCGACATCGCCTTCGCCCTCGCCGTCCTCGCGGTGATCAGTACCCATCTGCCCTCCGCGCTGCGGGCGTTCCTGCTCACCCTCGCCGTCGTGGACGACCTCGGGGCCATCCTCATCATCGCGATCTTCTTTACGAGCGACCTCAACTTCTGGGCCCTGGGCGGAGCCTTCGCCGGCCTGGTCCTCTTCTACGCACTCCAGCGCTTCCGGGTGCGCGGCTGGTGGTGGTACGTCCCGCTCGGTGTCGCCGTCTGGGCGCTGATGTACAACTCAGGCGTCCACGCCACCGTCGCGGGCGTCGCCATGGGCCTGATCCTGCGCACGACCCGCGACGAGGGCGAGAACGCTTCCCCGGGCGGCCGCGTCTCCCACCTCGTCCACCCCTTCTCGGCGGGCGTGGCCGTCCCTCTCTTCGCCCTCTTCGCCGCCGGCGTCGGCATCTCGGGCGCCGCGCTCGCGCACGTCTTCACCGACCCGGAGCCACTCGGGGTCTTCCTCGGTCTGGTCGCGGGCAAGATCCTCGGCATCTTCCTCGGCACCTACCTGGCCGCCCGCTTCACGCGTGCCCAGCTCAACCCCGACCTCGCCTGGGCCGACGTCCTCGGCCTCGCCACGCTGGCCGGCATCGGCTTCACGGTCGCCCTCCTGATCGGCGAGCTCGCCTTCCCGAACGCGGCCGAGGCGGAGCACATCAAGGCCGCCGTCCTGATCGGCTCCCTCGCCGCTGCCGTCCTCGCCGCTGTACTCCTGCGCCGCCGCAACCGCGTCTACAAGCGCCTGTGGGAAGACGAGGAGAGCGACGAAGACGCGGACGGCATCCCCGACATCTACCAGACGGGGTCGGTCGACGGCGGCCGGTGACCATGGGGGACGCTGGACCGGCACTTCTCGGCACGGCTGTCGTGCTGGCCATCCTGGTCATCCGCACCGCCATACGCGAGATGAGGGAGCCCGGGAGCGCCCGGCTCGAGTGGTCCGCCCTCCGACGACAGCGGTCCCTGGCCGTGGCCGCTGCGACGGCCCTGGTCCTCGGCACCGTGGGCTGGGCGTATTCCGGACCGGCAGCCGTCCCGTGGGCCGTCCTCGCCGGTCTCCTGGCAGCCCGGATCAGCGGCGGAGGTGACTGATGACGTTTGAGGTCGTGTGGATCGTGCTCTGCACGGTCGGCCTTGTGCCCATCGGGATCGCCTCCCTGCGCGGATGGGCCCCGCGCTGGGCGCGCGATTCCAGTGCGCGCGTCACCAGGGCACGCGGCATCGCCGCGTTCACCCTCTACGCAGGCTCCCTGACCCCGGCGGTACTGAGCCTCGCGGGAGTGCCGGGAGACGAACTCATCGCGCTGCGGATCGCGGCCGGCCCGCTCCTGATACTCGCTGCGATGGTCCTGGTGCTGTGGGCGTCGGTGACAGACCGCCGAGACACAGCGCGCTGAACCCGGAACCGACGGGACAGCAAGGGTGCTGCCGGGGCGATAGGGCGGGACCTGCGGCCGACGAGGTTCGTCGGCCGCGCAACGATCAGACGGGGGTAAGGATCATCAGCACACGCGCGAAGGCAGTCGTCGGAGTGCTTCTCATGGTGCTCGCGGGCGGGGTTCTGGTCCGTGTCGCGGGCGGAGGGAGTGAGGCTTCGGGGGATGACCTGGAAGGCGCCTGCCGTGGGTTGATGGCGACGGACGAGGCACGCGCCTTCTTCTCAGGGGCCGACCTCAAGGCCCGTGGCCACACCTCCGAATGGGTTGGACACGATGTCGAGCGGTGCTCCGTGTGGGCGCGTTCGGACGCGAGCGGTCCGGTCCTGCGTCTGCAGATCCGGCCGGTGGCGGCCCACCGGACCAGCGGAGCGGCCGAGGAGGCGTCGGCGACCCCGCTCGGTCACGGCTGGAACGGCTCCTTCCTCATACGCAAGAACCCGGAGGCCGCCGTGCTCGTGGACTGCGACTCTCTTCCGGGCAAAGGACTGCTGGTTCTGACCGAGTCCGCTGAGGATGTCGAGGACCTGTCCGAGCAGCAGGTGCTCCAGGTGGCGCGCTTCGCGACCGAGAGCGCCCGCCTCGCGGCGAAGCACTTCGGTTGCCAAGGCACCCTGGGCGGGCGACCCGCGCGGGTCGCCCGGACCGAATGGCAGAAGCGGAACCCTGCCACGGCTTCCGGTACGTGCCGAGGCGTGGTGGAAGCCCGCGCCGCGAGCGGGGCCGGCATCACTACGGTCACGGAGAAGCCGGCCGGGCGCGCGCTGACCGAGTCGTGCTCGGTGGCGATCGCCGGGGGAGGCCACTACCGACTGACTGCGTACTACGGGGCGTCGGCCAAGCAGGAGATTTATCTGGACACCCGGTACCCGGGCAGCGTGAAGGGCGCACTGATGCGTCCGCACACGTGCCGTGGGGCCATGGAGACGGCGTACTACAAGCTCGTCCACTTCAGGCCGTCCGGTGCGTCGGACGGCACCGAGCCGGCCGAGCGGGAAGCCGTCGGCGACCCGCAGAAGTTGCTGGAGCGCTTCGCCGCCGCCTCCGCCGAAAGGCACGGTTGCCCACGGTGAGTACGGATCGGCCGCCGAGCACAAGGTAGGGGAGGGTGAACTTGCCGTGCACCGGCAAGTTCACCCTGCTCTCATTGCGTGACAAGGGCCTGTCAATGATGCGTAAGGAACGTATAAGGTCGGTAGCGGTGTGCCGGGAAGTCTGGTCGGCGAACAGGGGAGACGTCTCTGTTCTGACCTGCCGACAAGGGGACTTCTGCCATGGTGCTTGTTGCCGTCTTCGGAGCCGCGCTGCTTATCGCGGTCCTGCTGTCCGGGCTCGCGGCCCGGACCGTGCTGTCCACGTCGCTGCTCTTCCTGGTCGGTGGGGCGTTGGTCAGCGACGGGTTCCTCGGGCTGATTCACATCACGCCCGAGAGCGAGATCGTGTCGGTCACCGCCGATCTCGCCCTGTTCGCCGTGCTGTTCACGGACGGCATGCATGTCTCGTTCGCCAAACTGCGTGCCAACTGGCGTAACCCGGTACGGGCCCTGGGTCTGGGGATGCCCCTCGCATGCATCGGGATGGCACTGATCACCCACTACCTGGTGGGCCTGGACTGGACGACGTCCTTCCTCGTCGGAGCCGTCCTCGCGCCGACGGACCCGGTGTTCGCCTCGGCGATCGTGGGCCGTAAGGAGGTCCCGGCCCGGCTGCGTGAACTCCTCAATGTGGAGAGCGGGATCAACGACGGCCTCGCGCTGCCGGTCGTCCTGATCCTCATCGCCGCGGCAGGTCCCACCGCCGCCGCCGAGGCGTCCTTCGGGAAGATCGGTCTGGAGCTGGGACTCGGCCTCGCGTTCGGTGTGGCGCTGCCGCTGCTTGTCAACCTGCTCGTCCGCGTGCGGTTCCTCGGCGCCGAGCCCAAGCTCCAGCCGCTGCTGCCGCTGGCCACCGGCGTCATCCTCTACGCGGCCTGCCACCTCACCCACGCCAACCCCTACCTCGCCGCCTTCTCCGCGGGCGCGGTGCTCGCCGCCGTCTCACCGGAGTCCCACAAGGCGTTCGAGTCCCTGGGGGAGTCGCTCGCGGAGCTGGCCAAGTTCGCGGCCCTCCTGGTGTTCGGCGCGCTGCTGACCCCGCAGCTGTTCGGCGACCTCTCCTTCGGCGGGTACGTGGCCGTGGTTCTCGCGATCGTGCTGGTTCGCCCGGGCTCGCTGCTGCTGTCCCTGTGGGGGACGCGGATCGACCGCAGGGAGAAGCTGGTCGCCGCCTGGTTCGGGCCGAAGGGCTTCGCGTCCGTCGTCTACGGCCTCCTGGTCCTCCAGGCCGGCATCCCGCAGGGGCAGGAGGCATACACGCTCATCGCTGTCTGCATCGCCTTCTCGATCATCGCCCACAGCAGCACGGACGTCCCGATCGCCCGCCTCTTCCACGTCGACGACCTCGTCGAGGCGGGCAGAGAGCGGACGCAGGCTCGCTCGGAGGACGCCGACGTGGAAGCGGTGAGCCATGCGCGCACGTGACTTCGCCCGGCGGTGCGCCTCCGTGACCGCCGACGAGCCTGTCCTCCAGGCCGTCGAGCTGCTGGCCGACGAGGGCGCGGCCGCGATCGTGGTGGTGACCGGGGAGGGACACCCCTTCGCGATCCTGGAAGGCCATCACATCCTGGCCGCAACCCTCCCCGATGTGGTGCGCGACGACCATCTCCGGGCCAGCGTCGTGGCCGACCGCCTCGATCACGAAGTCCGCGCGAACATGGCCACGTTGACGGTCGCCGACGTGCTGCCCAGACACCGGCCCGCCCTTGCGCTTGTCAGCCCCCATGCCTCGCCGTTGCAGATGTCCGCCGTCATGGCCCGGACCGGCAGCCCCCGCGTAGCGGTCGTTGAGTACGACGGCGACGACCGCCCGCACCTGTTGGGGACCGTCACCGCCGCCGCGGTGCTCGCGCACTTCCGCTGACGGTCTCGGCACCCAACCACCTAGGAGCAGCTTGTGAACAACGACGACGAGCCCGTTTTCAAGAAGAGCGCATGGGGGACGAACCGCTACTACTACAACCCGAACAACCCCGTCGGTCTCTTCCTGATCATCGCCAGCGTGGCCTTGGTCATCGTGATGATGGTGATGATGGAGAACCGCGCGGGACCTTTCGCGCCCCCCTCCACCCCCACCTGGAGCCCGCCCGCGTACGACGAGTCGTGGACCTTCTCGCCTCGTCCCGAGGAGCCGAGCTCTTCGTCCTCCGCGCAGCCGTGAGTCGCGTCAGCGGTCCGGGGCCGATCGAGGCGCGGCTGAACCTGCTGCGAATGACAGCCCCGGGCCTGCATCGCCACCGCCAGCATCGACCTCGACGCCGCGCCTGCCGTCCTGGGGCGGACCGGGCAGCGGTGGCGGACGGCGTCCTGGGATACGCACTGCTGATCGCGGAAAGGGGTCCACGCGACGCGTGATCGCGCCTCGCAGGTGCGGCGGGATCCTTCAGGAGCCGTCTGGCGGCGGCGCTTCGCGCAGATGGCGCGCCTGGGTGTCGTAGTCGCTCAGGATGTGCCTGAGCTGTTCCAGCGACTCCTCCGGGATGTCGGGCGGAGCGGACTCGGCCACGAAGCGGGCGGCAGCCACCAGCGCCGCGAACTCGAAGGCGTGAGCGGTGGCACGCAGGACGCCGGGCCGGGCCCACTCGAGCTGCATGGTCATCCCTTCGATGCCAAGTAGTCCTTGATCTGCCCGAGTTCATGTTCGAAGTCGTCGTAGTCCTCACGGATGCCGTTGAGGTATGCGCTCCAGCCGAGGCTGTTCTTCGCGTAGTGGACGGCTTCCTGAATCTCCTCGTCGGTGGCCCCGAACAGCTTCGCGGCCTCCGTGTGGAAGAGCGTGCAGTAACGACACTTCGTCTCCGAGTGCAACGCGATCCCGATCAGCTCCTTGTACTTGTTCGGGATGAGCGTCTCGCCGAGTTCGATCTTCTTGAAGATCTCCCACTCGTAGTCCAGCAGGTCATCGGGGATCCGGGAGAAGAAATGAGGTACGAGGCCCAGGGTCTCCTTGATCTCCGACTCGACCTCGCTCCGGGTCCGGCCCGCCATGGCGACCAACTCCTCTCAGCCGGGCGAAACCAACACCCCTCATTCCACGCTAGAACGCCCTGACGGCCCCTGCGACCGTTGCCGCTGCCGCCTGGGCACGTCACTTGGGTGGCAGCCCCGCCGCGAACGCATGGCCTTGCTCGATCCACTCGGCGAGGGCCGCGTCGTCGGTCAGGGCGGACGCGGCGACGACGACCCAGCCGCGCATCGGACGGCCGGTGTAGTCGAAAGGCCTCGTCCCGGGCCGCGCCAGGGCGGTGTCGGTGGCATCGGGGCCGACCCGGACCATGAGTTCGTCGCCGATCACGCCCACGGCCATGTTGCCGGCGTGCAGGAAGGCCAGCCCGCCGAACATCCGCTTCTCCGTGACGGCCGGGTGCGCGGCCAGGTGGGCCCGGATCCGTTCTGCCAGTCCCTCGTCGAACGCCACGACAGTCCTCATTCCGGTCAACGCTGTGGCGTGCTCAGCCGCCGCTCCAAGTCGCGCAGGTCCTTGACCAGCGAGGATCGCACCTTGCGTGCCATGAGGGGCGCCGCCAGGCCGTAGAAGCCGGACGCGCCACCCCGCACGCGGATCCGGGCGAGCGTGCCGCCGTCCTGGAGAGGATCGAACGTGTACGTGACGTGCATCGGCATCGGGCCCGCGACCGACACCATGTCGAGCAGCCGCGGGGGCTCGTAGGCGGCGACGCGCAGCACGTAGTCGATCCGCCTGCCCAGGAAGTACGCGGTCCGCGTCACCTCGGCCCCGACCCCGAAACCACCCGCATCGGCCTCCCGCGTCAGCTCAGCCGTGCGGATGCCCTGGGTCCACTCGGCGTCGTGGCGCCAGTCCATGGCGTACGCCGCCACCTGCTCACAGGGCAGCGGGATCACCCGCTCCACGGTCTCGTCGATTCCCATCCGCTGCCCCGTTTCCCGGTTCCGTTCCGCGCCCAGTTCCATGGACCCACCCAGACCCGGCACCGGCAACCGGACCCCGTGCGGCGGACTACCGGCGCATACGTAAGCGCGGTCGCGTACCTGCCGACGTCACACGTCCTGGCGTCGGCGGTGAAGGCGGCAGAACCCGCTCGATGGGGCGATCACCATGACCACCGCTGCACACGTATCCCCCAAGATCGCCGAGATCCCCGTCCATGCCGTGTGGGGAGCACCGGCCGGACTGGTCGGCGGCGTCGGGTTCGGCATCTGGAAGTCGGTGTCCCGGCCGTGATGGACACCGCGATGATCACCATGGTCGCCGGGCTGCTGGGCTCCACCAACGCGTTCGCCGGCTGGCTGATCCACCTCGCGATCGCGCTGACGGCCGGCACCACCTTCGGTGTCGTGTTCGGCCACCTCGCGCAGCGGCTCGCCGCCGCCGTCGTCCTCGGTCTCTTCTACGGCGCGGTGTGGTGGACCCTCGGAGCCCTGTGGATCATGCCGGCCAACATGGGCATGCCTGTCGTCCTGCACGAGCTCGCCGACCGGTATCTGATTCGCCTTGCGCGCGGCCGCATCACTGTTCTGGACCCGACCCGCCCTCCACGAAGAAACCGGATGAGGAGGAGCCCCCCGGTAGCTGCGCACGCGCGACGGGTTTCGGTCATGCACGTGCCCGGGGCCGGTCATTCCGCCGCGGGTGCGCGGCGAATCGGCCCGTCGTGGAGCGGCGAGAGGCCATGATCTCGCCGCCACCGGACGTGTGGTGATCAGCAGACGCGATCACAAGGAGCACCGATGCGCCCCACCCCGCGATCCGCCCGACGACGCACCTCCCGCCGCTTCAGCGCCCTGGCCACCGCCGCCGTCCTCGCCACGGCCGGAACACTCCTGACCGCCGCCCCGCAGCCCGCACAGGCGGCACTGCCCCCGCAGA
The DNA here is from genome assembly GCF_053609105.1 of Streptomyces sp. NPDC054975. Taxonomy (NCBI): domain Bacteria; kingdom Bacillati; phylum Actinomycetota; class Actinomycetes; order Kitasatosporales; family Streptomycetaceae; genus Streptomyces; species Streptomyces sp. NPDC054975. The sequence goes on along the minus strand of NZ_JBSGWV010000001.1, from coordinate 163,771 downwards.
CCATCAAGGACCCCGTCCACTACTGGAACGACGTCCTGCTCCAGGTGGTACGGCGCGAAGGCGGCGGACCCGGCCCGATGGCCCGCGCCGCTGCCATGATGAACGCCGCCATCTACGACGCCGAGAGCTCCTACCAGCTCAAGTGGAAGGGCCGGATCGCGTCCGAGCCGTACATCCACGCCGAGAAGTACGCGGGCTGGATCGAGGGGCCGGACGAGGAAGAGCGGGTCATCGGGCGCACCGCCTACAACATCCTGCTCAAGCTGTACGGGAAGAATCAGACGGCCTTCCTCGACGCCCGCTTCCGGGAGCGCTTCGGTACCGAGCCCACCGAGTTCGACCTCCTCGACGCCACCGTCGTCAACAAGATGGTGACCCAGATGACGAACGCGCGCACCGGCGACGGCTCGGACGACGACCGCGTCTACGTGGGCGATTCCAGGCCGGGCGCGTGGCGGCCGACAAGCTACCCGGACATGCAGGACCCCAACTGCACGCAGCACAGCCAGGCGGTCACGCCCTACTGGGGCCTGGTCAAGCCCTTCGCCCTCACCTCCGGCTCGCAGTTCCGGCCGCCGACCCCCGGGCTCTACGGCACGTACGAGAAGCTGCTCGCCAGCGACGCCTACAAGGCCCAGGTCGAGGCCGCCCGGGCGGCGGGCGCCGACCGGCCGACCGCAAAGACACCTGTGATCAACCGCACCGCAGACCAGGAGGCCGCCGCCTGGTTCTGGGCCAACGACAACGACGGCACCTACAAGCCTCCGGGCCAGCTGCTCCAGGCCACTCGCGAGATCGCCACCGCGCGCGGCCTGAACACGTACGAGAGTGCCCGGCTCTTCGCGCTCGTGTCGATCGCCATGGCGGACGCCGGCATCGCCGTCCGGGACGTGAAGTTCCTGACCCCCATCGACCTGTGGCGCCCGGTCTCGGCCATCCGCGACAGCGGCATCGACCCCGAGTGGAAGCCGCTGCTGAAGAACCCGGCCGGCGTCAACGTCACCCCCTGCTTCCCGGCGTGGGCATCCGGTCACGCCACCTTCGGGGCGGCCTGGGCGGGCATCATGAAGCGCTACTTCGGCTCCGACGGCATCGCCTTCGACATGACCACCGATGAACCGCAGTCCCCCGTCAAGTCCCGTCACTTCACCAGCTTCAGTGCCGCCGCCCGCGAGGACGCGTACAGCAGGGTCTGGCTCGGTGTCCACTTCCCCTGGGACGCCGAGGACGGCCTCACCCTGGGCGACAAGATCGCCAGCCACGTCTTCACGACCAAGCTGCGCATGCTCTGACGAGCCCCGGGTCGACCGGACGTAATGGTTTCGTCATCCTGCACGGCTTCCAGCTGGAGCCTGGTGCCGCGTTGGATGGTGGCTGAACAGCCGTGCCGATGGATAGGGGAGTGCCGTGGAGCGTGCCAGGAAGAGGACACTGTGGGCAGGTGTCGCCGTTGCCCTCACGGTCGTGGTGGCGGCCGGGCTGGTGTGGTTCAAGCCCTGGGCCCTGTGGGTGGACGAGACGGTGAACGAGGCGCTGCCGTCGGCGGGCGCACCGGCGGTGACGGGAACGGCGTCCCCCTCCCCGGCCGTGTCGGCGAGCCCGTCGCCGGCCGGCCCCACGACCCTGGCGCAGGGCACTCTCATCAGCCATGAGCACGCGACGACCGGCACGGTGAAGGTCGTCCGCCTCGCGGACGGCACCCACACCCTGCGCCTGGAGGGGCTGGACACCAGCAACGGCCCTGACCTGCGGGTCTGGTTGAGCGACGCGCCGGTGAAGGAGGGCAAGGCCGGCTGGGGTGTCTTCGACGACGGGAAGTACCTGAACCTCGCCAAGCTGAAGGGCAACAAGGGCGACCAGAACTACCCGCTGCCCGCGGATGTCGACTGGTCGGCGTACCCGAGCGTCAGCATCTGGTGTGACCGCTTCGACGTCTCCTTCGGCGCGGCGGCCCTCGTCCGCGCCTGACCGGCGGCGGGCGCATCGAGGGGAGCCCGGTCGGACTGGGCTCCCCTCGGCGTTTCCCGCCCTCTCACGCGGTCAGTGCGGCGAGCGCAGCACGTATCGTGCCGCGCAGCTGGTCCTGCTCGGCGCCGGCGCGCGAGCGGAGGTTCACGCCGTGAGCGAGGAGGGCCAGGACCTCGGCCGCTGACGCGGGCTCAGTGGCCGGGCGGAGTTGGCCCTTCGCCCTCGCGGTCGTGAGCGCGTCCCGCAGGGCGTCACGGAGCCGGTGGTGCTGGCGGTCCAGGACGGTGCGGACCTCCGCCTCGTTGTGCTCGGCGCCGACGTGCGCGTTGGAGACCATGCAGCCCCAGCCGGCGTACTCGCCGGTGCAGCGCGTCGCGATCAGGTTCTCGAAGAACTCCTCGACGGCGGGCAACCCTCGTTCGTCCTCGGCGAGGCGGCCGAGGATGGGGCGGGACCTCTCTGCGACGTAGCGCTCCAGGGCGGCCACATAGAGCTGCTGCTTGCCTCCGAAGGTGGCGTACAGGCTGGAGCGGTTGAGCCCCGTCGCGTTCACGATGTCCTGGATGCCGGTCGTGGCCATGCCCTGCTTCCAGAAGAGCCGGACGACCCTGTCCAGGACGGTGTCGGGATCGAAGTGCTTGATGTCCGCCATCGCACGCCCCTCAGGTTGAAACGACAGTTCCAAGATACCTCTGGGCAGTGCGCCTGTGCGGCGCTATCTTGGAACAGTCGTTTCAAGATCGATGTGTTTCAGGGAGTCTTCATGAGCCTCAACGCCGAACTGCGCGCCTTCTTCGAGAGCCGTCAGGAGCACATCCCGGCCCACGTCCGCGAGATCATGAACCGCGCCGGCCAGGACCTCTCCGACTCAGGCCAGGCGGGCCGCGCTCTCAACACGGGTGACGCCGCACCCGACTTCACCCTCCCCGCCGCCACCGGCGAGTCGGTGGCCCTGCGCACCCTCCTCGCCGCCGGGCCGGTCGTGCTCACCTTCTACCGCGGCGCCTGGTGCCCGTACTGCAACCTCGCTCTGCGTGCCCTCCAGCAGTACCACGGCGACATCGCCGCCCGAGGCGCCCGCCTCGTCGCGGTCTCCCCGCAGATCCCCGACGAGTCCCTGTCCCTGGCCGAGAAGCACGACCTCGCCTTCGACGTCGTCAGTGACCTCGGCTCCGACGTCGCCAAGCAGTTCGGCCTCGCCTTCGATCTCCCCGATGACCTCGCCGAGGTCTACGTCGGCTTCGGCATCGACCTCCTGCACGCCCACGGCGGACACGCCCGCACCCTTCCCCTCCCGGCGACCTACGTCATCGACCAAGGCGGCGTCATCCGCTGGGCCTTCGTCGACACCGACTACACCGCCCGCGCTGAACCCGCCGACATCCTGGCCGCGCTGGACGCCCTGGATCGCTGACGAGGTGCGTGCGGCCCTGGCTGAGGGACCGACGGCAGGGTCGGCGGGGTGGTGTCAAGAATCGTTGTGTGCTCGCGGCCCGCGGTCTGATTCCTGCGGCACGAGAAGTGTTCGGGCAGCCCTTCGGGTCCAGGAAGGCTTGCGGGTTGACCGCAGCCGAAACGACAGAGCGGGATCGCTTGACCCGTCGCGTCGACCGGAACCTTGGCGGCCTCGGTTTCCCGAGGGCGGGACTCAAGTACGATGGCGCGACTGCCGCGTCGCTGATTTGATTCCGCCCGCACCTCCGAAGCTGGAGGGTCCTCGCTGCACCTGTCGCGCCGGCCCCCTTGTCGTACAGATGGTGCTCGACTGGTGGGCGGGCACGAGGACGCGGTGCCAGCCCAAGCAGTACCCGGGGTCGGTGGGGTTCTCCGGGTCGTAGGGCTTATTCGGGCAACGGGTGAGCGTGCCGCTTGGACTGCACTTGCCCTCCTCCAGGACGAAGTTGCCGTCCCGGACCGCGATGGGGTTCTTCTGCACGCGGATGACGGAGGCCGGCAGATTGGGCGGGCGGACGTAGGGGACGGTGCCGATGCCTGCCTGGTCGGGGTCGGCGAAGCCCCAGACCGACTGGATACCGCCGCGGCGCCGGAACCCCTCTCGTGCCCGCATTCCGCGGGCTGTCTGGGCGCTCAGCTGAGGCTCGTACCCCAGGACGATGCCGTTGGCGCCGTTGATGCGTACATCCAGGCGCGCGTGCCCGTCCGCGGTTTGCGACTCGATGTCGGCGTGGAAGCCGTGGTCTTCGGAGTCTTTCGCGATGCGTTCCTTTCGGGCGAGGTGTTCGTCGGACTCGTGGCTAATGGGCTTCTCTCCGGGCTTCCTGTAGTGGGAGGCAAGCCATACGCCGTCACGCTGGACGAGGTACATGGAGACGCGCCGGCCGCGGAGGTCCCGGCAGTCAGGGCAGATGAGCCCGCGCTTCTCGACGGGGACACGCTCATTACGCTACGGGGAAGGTCTGACAATCGGGGTTGAACAGCGGAAACAGGGCGCACTGGGAGACAAGGGGGCAGCTGGCCCACAGCGGTTCAGGTCCCCACAGCACACAGTGCTCCGCGCTGGTGAACTGGTAGGGGCGGGTGTCATCAGTAACGAAGGGGCGAAACTGACGAGCCTCGTCGGTGACCGTGACCCAAGCCGCTCCGTAGCCGCATAGCCCGGCGAGGATGGTCGGGGACAGGCTGCTCGTGAAGCCCGAGTCGGGCAGTCGGCGCAGGATTGCCTGCCAGAGTTCCGGCTGGAGGCGGGGAGTGGGGTCCCTCTGTTGTGGCCCGGAGATCGAGGATGCCGTCTTGCTGACGTCACCCAGGACGAACTGCTGGTCGCCGCAGTAGGTTTCGTCGGTGTCACACCTCGTGAGGTGCAGGGGCAGACCGAATGTCGGGTCCGTGAGGGCGGCGACGACGTTGTGTGGCCGGGCCCCTGCCCACGTACATGGGAGGATCGCAGGACCAGCCGTGCCACGTCGGAAGTGCCGCCGTAGCCGTCAAGGAGGAACGTGTTGGACACGGTGTGCAGGAGGGCGGCTCGGCGCAGCAGCCCGCTGCTGAGCCAGGCACCATGCTGCTGCACCTGAGTGAAGTGATCGCTGGGGCTCTCCCATTGGAGCTGATGCCCACTCTCGGCATCTGTCCATGCCTTCGGTGAGAACTTCCAGCACAGAAGCTTGACGTCCGGGTCGATCTACTTGTCGAGCATCCTTGCGATGGCGCTGCGCCACAGTCTCGCCGGCAGGCCGGTCAGTCGCAGTCGGGTGGGCTCGCCGAGCACGCGCAGTTCACTTGCCGTGCGATCTCGTTGCGTGATGCGGAGCCCCGGCACCCCGTGGACCTCGTGGTCCTCCTCCGATACGTACGTGGGGAGGAGGTTGAAGAGGATCTCGGCCGCCCGCTCCTCGCTCTCGACGTGCAGGGCAATGCCATCCGGCTCTGGGCGCACCGCGGTGATGCCGAGGGGATATCGGGTGTAAAGGTTCCGGAACTCCAGGAGGCCGAGAAGCACGCGTGCCTCGAAGTGCTGCTGAGCCGGCGAATCCGCCGAGGGGATTGGGGGCGTATCGGGCTCGAGCGAGTCAACCGCCCGACGGGCTTGCTGGACGCTCTCCCCTGTGTAGAGGCACCGGCGCAGGTAGACGTTTTGGTGCATCCCTGCCGCTCGTCTGCCGCAGGTGGAGGTGTGCTCCGGGTCGGGCAGGTGCGCGAAGTGGCAGGCGCGGTCCTTGTAAAGCTTGTTGGTGAGCTGTTGGCCGCATCCGCCCAGCCAGACTCCGCACCAGAAGGTGTGGCCGTCGCGGTGTGCACGGAAGGCATCAAGTTCTATGGCTTCCATCGGGAGGACGATGGGGATCTCGGAGTCGGCATGGCCGACTACCGCTGTTTGCACTCGGCGCTTGTCCAGGGGCCATGGGACCTGCTTGTCCCGCGAGGCGGAGGGCATCGTCGATCTCGCTGAGCTTCCTGGAGGACAGGACGGCCGCCCGCTCCATCAGGTCGTCCCGGGACACGGTGGTCAGCCACGTGCACGGGATGAAGCCCGGACGTGGGAACGCGAGCCGCAGCACGCCTTCGAGCGGCAGCCCTTCACCGGCGCCGACCGTCACTTCGATGGCGAGGCCGCTGATGTCGACGCCCGCCGGAGCGACGACCTGCATCACCTGGAACCCGGACGCGTCGTCTCCTGACAGCAGTACGACCAACCTCGGCTCGTCGAACTGGACCCACCAGACTTCGCCACGTTGCACGAGCCCTCCGATACACAGGGACGACAGGCAGGCGCTGTGCGACCTGACGCGGTGTGGAGACGGGTGTGGCCACCGTTGATCATCGGTGTGTGAAGACAAACGATCACGCCGTGGCCGTAGGTGACAGCGTAGACCCTGCCTGCTGGCAGGAGGCGCTCGAGGGCCTGACGAGCCGGACAGCGGGACGCTTCACACGGGTCGAATCCCGACGCCGACCCCGGAAGTTGGTACTCGGCCCGTTGTACGACCTGCCGCGCAAGAACTGCTGAGCCATCGCGCGACCGCTTTCCAGCGGCCATGCATCGGCACCGCGGGCTGGATCGAGAACGCCCAGGTCGCCTGGGTGCTGGGGCCGGCTGCCGGACGGTTGGCCGGCTCCACTCCATTGCGCCCCGGCGGCCGGCACGTCACCGCCGGTCCTTGGTGCTGGACGACCGAGGCGGCGTGACCGACTGTGTCTGCACCGACGCCGGGATGCCTTCGCCCCCGGCCAGGCACTCGACGATGGCGAGTGACGGATGCCGCCGGGACTGCGACAGGCTCGGCGGCCGTCGGTGGCGAACGACCACCGCTTCGTGCGCCACCGCCGGATACCCCGACAGCGAGGTGTCGCCGAGGCGGCCGGACCTCACATCTACCTCAAGCGGTACCCGTCTCGCCCAACGCGCGCTCATGGTTGCCTCATGGCGCTTCGACAGCGGACGGCACGTAACATGCGTGCCCACTGGAGACTGTTATGCATTCCCGTTGGCATCGTGGTGAACGCCTGCGGTAACGCTCTTTACGAAAGCCCCCGCCGGAATCTCGGCCTGTTCCTCTTCCTCGCGGGCGGGGCCCTATCTCTCTTTGGGGCGCGGTACCTTAAACGGTTCTTGAAGGAGAACCCGCTTCACGAGGGGACCGTCAACGTCATCGCGGCCGTGTCGATGCTGGCCTGTATCACCGCCATATCCCCCGTGGTTGCCGTGGCCAAGGGCATCGGAGAAATGGCCGCCCAGCCATCCGATTACCGTGCAGCGGGCGCATCGCTGACACTGATCTGCCTCACGCTGCCACCCATCCTGCGGTGGCTCGAACCGAGCGACTTCATCTTTCAGCGGCTTCCCGGGCGTATCCGAAGGGCCGCCATCTTCCGGACCGTCGCGAACGCCGCCGGCATTCTCGCCGTTGCCATGTTCTTGAAGTTCCGGTTCGGTGTCGTCCACCCTGCACCGCTGATCTCCACCGCCCTGACACTCTTGGTCGCCATGACCGTGGTCACTCACAAGACCTTCGCGCGGACGCGGAGGCTGTGCACGCAGATCCACGTCGACACGCAGAGCCTGCTTCGAGACCTGGAGGAGCTGGACCGGGCAAGAGGCAACGGTACGACGGGCAGGTCGAGGAAATGGCCGCTGATGCCGAAGGAGGCGAACGACAAGCACGACGACACGCGGGTGGCGGCACGGCGAAGCTGGGACGCCCTTAAGCGCGACCTCTCCACCACGGTGGACACCGGCTACCGTCGCATCGGTTTGTCGTTCCTCCCCGCCGAGGTGATAGCTGAGCTGGAGAAGAAAGTGCTGGACGGGATCAAGGCGGACGACAGCAGCACCTCCGCCCCTGCACGTGAAGACCTCCAGAGCATCAGGGACGCGTGCGCGGACCACATCGACGTGCTGGCCTGATATCGCCGCCGCCGTGCTTCCGTCGGGCTTGCCCGCCGAACGGTTACCTCGTCACCTTCGGGCCCGTCATGATCATGACGGAGTTCGCGCGAGGAAGGTAACGACATGACCGCATCAGGTCCGACCGACGTACTGGCGGGGGCTTTCGAGCAGCAGCGGGAGCGTCTGGTGGCAGTGGCCCATCGCATGCTCGGGTCGCGGGTGGACGCCGAGGACGCGGTGCAGGAGGCGTGGATACGGCTGGCGCGGCAGGACGCGGCGGCGATCGACAACCTGGCCGGCTGGCTGACCACCGTGGTCGGCAGGGTCTGCATCGACGTGCTGCGCTCGCGCAAGACCCGGCCCGAGCTGTCGTACGACGACCAGCTGCCGAGGCTGGTGGTGACCGTGGACGGCGGGGCGGCACCCGAGGACGACGCGATGCTCGCCGAATCGGTCGGGGTGGCCCTGCTGGTGGTGCTCGACACCCTCACGCCCACCGAGCGGCTGGCGTTCGTCCTGCATGACATGTTCGCGGTGCCCTTCGCCGAGATCGGCGAGATCATCGACCGGTCCACCGACGCGACCAAGATGCTCGCCAGCCGGGCCCGCCGGAAGGTGCGGGGCACATCGCTGCCGGACGGGGAGCCGCGGCGGCAGCGCGCGGTGGTCGACGCGTTTCTCGCCGCGGCGCGGAACGGGGACTTCGAAGAGCTTGTGCGGCTGCTCGATCCGAAGGTGACCTGGCGCACGTTCCACCCGCAGGGCGTGATGACCACGGTCGGGGCGGCCGAGGTGGCCGAACCGGTCCTGCGCGGTGCCCGGTCGATGACCTCGGTGCTCCCGGTCCTGGTCAACGGCGAGCCCGGGTTCGTGGCCTGGGGTGCGAACGGCAAGGTGCTCGGCGTGGTGGCGTGCACCGTGGTCGACGGCCGGATCGTCGAGCTCCTGACCGTGAGCGACCGCAAGCGCCTTGACGCCATGGGACTTCCCGAGCAACCCGAGTAACGCATGTCGGGCACGGGGCCTGTTACGTCTTGGCGGGGGGCTTCGTCGTAGGGGTGCAGGCATCCGAAGACGAAGGAGACCGAGATGGAAACCCGGATCAACCCCATGCGCAACGAGGTCGGGTCGAAGTGGGCCACGCACATCATCTCGTCGAACAAGGCCATCACCGACTCGGCGTTGCCGAAGGCGGTGCAGGAGCTGGTGAAGATCCGCGCCAGTCAGATCAACGGCTGTGGCGGCTGCCTCGACATGCACACCAAGGACGCCGCGGCCGCCGGTGAGAGTGCGGTGCGGATCAACCTGGTCGGGGCGTGGCGGGAGACGACCGTCTACACCGACGCGGAGCGGGCGGCGCTGGAACTCACCGAGCAGGGCACCCGCCTCGCCGACTCCAGCGGCGTCACCGACGAGGCGTGGGCGAACGCGGCGAAGCACTACGACGAGGACCAGCTCATGGCCCTGGTGGCCCTGATCTGCGTGATCAACGCCTTCAACCGGCTGAACGTGATCACCCGGACCCCCGGCGGCGAGTACCAGCCCGGACAGTTCGGCTGACGCGGGCACTCCCGCTCAGGCGCTCAGGCGGGCCCGGGACGATCCGGGTCCGCCGTCGGCCGCCACCACCAGACTTGCGCCAAGGAGAAGGCACACATGAACACCGCACTGTGGATCATCACCGGCCTGCTGACCGCCGTCTTCCTGTTCTCCGGTCTCGGGAAACTGTTCGTCCCACGGGAGAAGATGGCCGCGATGGCCGACGCCGCGCGCTGGGTCCTCGACTTCAAGCCCGGCGCACTCAAGGCCATCGGAGCGCTCGAGGTGCTCGGTGCCATGGGCCTCGTCCTGCCCGCCTTCCTCGGCAGCGCGCCGATACTGGTACCGCTTGCGGCCGGCGGGCTGGCGCTGATCATGATCGGCGCCACGACCATGCGGATCCGCCGAGGTGAGGCCAAAGCCGCGCTGGGGGACGGCGGCTACCTCGCCCTGACCGCCTTCGTGGCCATCGGCCGCTTCGCACTGGAACCGTTCAACGGCTGAGGGGCGTGCCACGGGCATCGAGCGCCTCGACCTTGATGAGGGTCGGTGCTGGGACGGGGGAGGGGCCGTGCGGCCCAGGGCCCGTACGCTCGGGGAATGATCACCGACACCGACATGCTTCCCCGTGACCCCGCCCAGCGTGTGCGGGACGTGCGGGCGCGGCTCGTGGCCGACATGGATCTGTGGGTCGCGTCCGCCGACGCCGACGGGCGGCCGTACCTCGTGCCGCTCTCGTTCCTCTGGGACGGGGACGCGGTCTGGGTCGTCACCCGGCTCTCCAACCCCACCGGCCGCAACCTCGCTGCCGGCAGCCGGACCCGGCTCGCGCTCGGTACCACCCGGGACGTCGTTCTCGTCGACGGCGAGGCGGTCGCCTACACCCAGGACGACGTCCCGGCCCCGGTGGCCGAGGGTTTCCGTGACAAGACCGGCTGGGACGCCCGTGCCGCCGGGCCCGCCTACCGGTGGTTCCGGATCCGGCCGGCGACTGTTGAGGCGTGGCACGAGTACCCCGAGTTCCCGGACCGCCGTCTGATGACCGACGGGGCCTGGGTGGCCGGGGCGGCGGAGGACGTCCGTCAGCGGTAGCCCTTCACGCGCCGTGGGATGGCCAGGGCCGGGCCGGGGTGAGCCGGGTCTTCAGCTCCTCCCACGTCAGGTCCACCGGCGGGTGCGTGTCGCGTGCCGTGGCGGTGTCCTTGTAGCCGCTGGACGTGGCCACGCAGACGACGGGGCCGTCCTCGTCGGCCGGGCCGTGGGTGCGCAGTCCGGCGAGGCCGGCCGCTGCGGACACCTCGCACCACAGGCCCTGTGCCGCCAACTCGTCCTGGGCCTGGGTCATCTGATCGTCGGTCACCGTACGGGCCTCGCCCATCGTCCCGCGCAGGGCGACGATCCCGCGGTAGCCGCTGATCTCGCAGTCGATGGCGTACGCGGCGGTCGGCCCGACCGGGACCCGCGCCGTGTCGGCGCCCGTGCGCATCGCCTCGGTGAGGGCGCCGGCGGCGGCCGGCTCGGTGGCGTACACGCGCGGGACGGCGTCGGTGACGCCGAGCCTCGCCAGCTCCAGGAAGCCCTTGGCGACGCCGTACAGCAATTCGCCGTATCCGGTGGGGAGGTGGACGGCGGCCGGGGCGCGGCCGAGGTCGAGGGCGATCTCGTACGCGATCGTCTTGTACCCCTCGGGGCCGAAGGGGTGGCCGGTGTGCGCGGTGTCGGTCACGCTGCTGACCGACTGGTAGCCGAGCTCGTCGACGATCCGCCGCATCAACGGCCGCACGGAGTCGAAGGGGACCGTCAGGACGGTCGCCCCGTAGGCACGCAGGTGGGACGCGACCGCCGGTGGCGCGGTGGGCGAAGTGAACACGGCACAGGGCAGCCCCGCGCGGGCCGCGTAGGCGGCGGCCGACGCGCCGTGGTTGCCCGAGGACGACACGACGATCCCGCGGGCTCCGGACGCGACGGCGGCGCTCACCGCGACCCGGTTCAGCCGGTCCTTGTGGCTCCAGGTCGGGTTGCGGGACTCGTCCTTGATCCAGACGCCGTCGGGGAGCCGCACCAGCGGTGTGTTTCCCTCGCCGAGCCCCGGTGCGGCGAGCGGAGGGAGAAGCGGCGCCCAGCGTTCCAGGCCATGGGCGGTGGGACCGGTGAACAGGTCCTCCGGGACGCGGTCGTAGTCGTAGTCGATGTCCAGCGGGTACGCGACGGATTCGGTGGACGTGGCGGGGTCGCCGGCCGTGAGCGGCGGCCACAGAGGGTGGCGTACGTCGGGGTTGCGGAGGGAACGCTGTGCGGAGGCAAGGGAGTTCACAGGATCATCTTCCCTTGGAGGGCCGGGCACCTCCCGTCGTTCGTGGCGACGGACCCGAACGATCCGCCCGTCCGGCCAGGCCGGCTCCATCTCGGCCGGACGGGATCCGGCCGTCCGTCGATCACCGCTCGGGCCGTCCACCGAACCGGCCGCTGGACAACGGTGCCGCCCACCACGACGAGGCCGTCCTCGCCGACCCCGACCGCTTCGACGCGACCCGTTAGGCCCTTGGGCATCTGACCTTCGGGTACGGCGTCCGTTACTGCGTCGGCGCGCCGCTGGCCCGGATGGAACTGCGGGTCGCCCTCGGTCAGCTCGTCCCGCGGTTCCCCCGGATGAGGCTCGCCGTGCCCGTCGAGGAGCTGCGCGTCCGTAGGAGCATCCTGACCGGTGGTCCGGAGGCGCTGCCTGTGACGCGGTGAGCTACGTCGACGGGACCGTCAGCCGTCGATGGCATGCCAGGGAGCGTCCGGGCGCGTCCGCCGCGCCTGGGCGGTGAGGCGCACGGCGTAGACGGGCGGTTCTTCCTCGGAGAGGCGCCCGAGGTAGGTGTGGCCGGTCATATGGCACCAGGCGGGCAGATCGAGCGGGGCGGCAGGGTCGGTGGCGATGACGTGCACCACGGTGTCCGGCGCGGCGCCGTCGATCTCCTTGCGCAGGCGGAGCAGGAGGGTGACGCAGAGCAGGCCGGTGCCGTCGACGGTGATGGCGGGTGCTGGGACCGGGCTGTCGTGGTGGGTCATCGGCGGTAGGCGGTGGCGGCGACGGCGGGCAGGACGGCGAGGGAGAGGACGCCTCCGGTCAGGGCGAGGGCGGGGTAGCCGGCGGCGGCGACGACGATGCCGGAGGCCATGCCGCCGGTGGCGCCGGCGATGGCGATGGAGACGTCCACCAGGCCCTGGGTCTTGGCGCGGGTGGCCAGCGGCACGGTGTCGGTGATGATCGCGGTGCCGGACACGAGGCCGAAGTTCCAGCCGAGGCCGAGCAGGGCGAGCGCGAGGGCGAGGAGGGCGACGGAGTCGCCGGGGGCGAGCGCGGCGAGGATGCCGGCGGCCAGGAGCGTGAGGCCGGCGGCGGCGGCGATCGACATGCGGCCGTAGCGGTCGACGAGCCAGCCGGTCAGCGGTGAGGGCAGGTACATCGCGCCGATGTGAAGGGCGATGACGAGGCCGGATGCGGCAGTGCCGTGGCCGTGGTCGTGCATGTGGACCGGGGTCATCGTCATGATCGCGACCATGACGAGTTGAGTGAGGACCATGACCAGCGCGCCGACAACGACGCCCCCGCGGCCCGCACGCGTCTCTGTGACGTCGGCTGCGGCTGGGTCGGCGGCCGCGTCGGCTTCCTTCGCTGCGGCGAGGGAACGGGCCAGGATGAGCGGGTCCGGGCGCAGCCACAGGGCGAGGACGAGCGCGGCCAGCCCGTAAGCGATGCCCGAGATGACGAAGAGTCCGGCGAGGTGGGGGATGCCGAGGTGCTCGGCGAGGGTGCCGGCGGGGGCGGCGAGGTTGGGGCCGGCGACGCCGCCGAGGGTGGTGGCGACGAGGACGGTGGAGACGGCGCGGGCTCGGTGGCCTGGGGCGGCGAGGTCGGCTCCGGCGTAGCGGGCCTGGAGGTTGGTGGCGGTGCCGGCGCCGTAGACGAACAGGGCGATGAACAGCAGGACGGGGTTGTCCAGGACGGCCGCGGTGATGACGCCGGCCGAGCCGATGGCTCCGGTGAGGTATCCGGTGGCGAGGCCGGGTCGGCGGCCGCGGGATTGGGAGATGCGCCCGACGATCACGGCCGTGAGTGCGGATCCGGCGGTGAACAGGGCGCTGGGCAGGCCGGCGAGGCTGGTGGTGCCGAGCATCTCCTGCGCCAGCAGGGCGCCGACGGTGACGCCGGCAGCGAGACCGGCGCCGCTGAGGATCTGGGAGGCGACCAGGACCCGCAGAGTCCGGGCTTGCGCCGTGGCGGGGTCGGACATGGAGGACGTGCTGGTCATGCCTTCTTCCAGGGTGAGCGGTGCGGGGTACGCATCGGACCATGGCCTTGAAGGCCCGGGCCGGTGCACGAGGGATGTTCGTCAGTCGGTGTCGGCGGCCTGGGCGAGGGTCGCTGCCGCCGTCTCGATGTCACCGGCCGTGGTCCGGCGGCCCAGGGACAGCCGCCACGAGCCGAGCGCGCGGTCTGAGTTCAGGCCCATGGCGGTGTGGGTTGCTGTGGCGGGCCGATCCGGTGGAGGCCGGGATCTGGCCGACGGCGGAGAGGAGCTCGTGCCCGAGGGCACCGTCGACGCTGACGTTCAGAGTGTGGGGCGCCGCCCGGGGCGGTCACGTCAGGTCCGAGGCATCGACGGGCAGTTCCGACAGGCGCCACTCGAGCATGCCGTCGTTGAGGCGGATCGCCCGGCGCCCACGGTCGGTCAGCAGCCGGACGGCGTCGTAGGCGAGGACGCAGTATTCGCCGCGGCAGTAGACGACGATCTCCGTGTCCGCGGGCAACTCGTCGATCCTCTCGGTGAGCTCGTCGACCGGGATGGAGATCGCGCCGGGGATGTGCCCGGCCCGGTACTCCTCGACCGGCCGGACGTCGAGCACGACGACGTCACCGGTCTCCACCCGCGCCCGCAGTTCCTCACGGGACAGTTCCGCCCCGCCGTCCTCCCCGAGGTAGGCGTCCCGCGCTGCGGGCACGGCGGCCTGGTGGCGGTCGGCGACCTTGCGCAGCAGCGCGAAGAGCTGGGCGACGTCGTCGCCGGCGAGCCGGTAGTGGATGCGCACGCCCTCGCGGCGGGTGGCGACGAATCCGGCCTGCTTGAGGGTCTGCAGGTGCGCCGAGGCGGTGGTCAGGTTCAGCCCGGCCGCCTTCGCCAGCGCGTCGACCGTGCGCTCGCCCTGGGCCAGCAGATCCAGCAGCTCCAGGCGCTTTCCGCTGGCCAGCGCCTTTCCGCTGGCCGCGAACGCGTCATAAAGCCGCGCCTTCGTCGCGCTCTTCGTGTTCTCCGGCATGACATCCTCCATAAATCCATGGATTATTGTAGGCGAGGCGGTGGGGGCGTGACCACACACCCCCGTTTCAAGATCCTGGAGGACGCCGTGGGCTTCGCGGACGATCACCTCATCCCGCTCGTCGACGAAGGACTGGGCAACAGCGCCTACCTTCTCGACCTCGGCGACGGCCGCGCCCTGGCCATCGACGCCAGCCGCGACCTGCGCGCCCTGCACGCAGCCGCCGAGCGGCGCGGCCTGCACATCGCGTTCGCCGCCGACACCCACCTGCACGCCGACTTCCTCTCCGGGGCCGTCCAACTCGGCCACGACACCGGCGCCACGGTGCTCGCCTCCGCCGCCGGCCGCCGCACCTTCCCCCACCACGCTCTCGCCGACGGCGACGAGGTCGGCCTGGGCGGGCTGACCCTGCGCGCTCTGGCCACCCCCGGCCACACCGACGAGCACCTGTCCTTCCTGCTGCTGGACGGCAACCGGCAGCTGGGCGTGTTCACCGGCGGCTCGCTGATCGTGAACTCGGCCGCCCGCACCGACCTCCTCGGCGCCGACCGCACCGAGGAACTGGCCCGCGCCCAGTACCGATCGATCAAGCGCCTGACCGAACTGCCGGACGAGACCGCGGTCTGGCCCACCCACGGCGCCGGATCCTTCTGCTCCGCCCCGCCCGGAACCGAGCGCACCACCACCATCGGCGCGCAGAAGCAGGCCAACCCGCTGCTTGCCGCGCCCGACGAGGACACCTTCGTCTCCCAGCTCATCGCGAGCCTGGGCACCTACCCCGCGTACTTCGACCGCCTCGGGGAGATCAACCGCCGCGGGCCCGCCGTGCTGACCACGGACCCGCTGCTGCCCGCCCTGCCCGCGCAGCAGGTCCGCGCCCTGATGGTCGACGGGTGTCACGTCGTCGACGTCCGACCGGCCGCCGACTACGCCGCCGGCCACATCCCCGGCTCGCTGTCCATCCCGCTGCGCGACCAGTTCGCCACCTGGCTCGGCTGGCTCCTGCCCGAGGCCGCCCCGCTCGCCTTCGTCACCGCCGACGGTCAGGACCTGAGCGAGCTCGTCTGGCAGGCGTACAAGATCGGGTACGAGCGGCTCGCCGGCCGCCTCGACGGCGGCATTCCGGCCTGGACCGCCGCCGGTCACCCGCTGGCCTCCACGGCCTTCGTCACCGCCGAGCAGACGGACAACCGCCCGTATGTGGACGTGCGGCAGGAGTCGGAGTTCGCCGCCGGACACGTCCCCGGCGCGGTCCACATCGAACTCGGCGGCCTCGCCCGCGTCGCCTCCGACGCCCCCGAGGGCGCGGTCGTGGCCTGCGGGCACGGAGAGCGCGCCATGACCGCCGCCAGCCTCCTGGAGCGAGCCGGCCACCGCGATGTCACCGTCCTCGACGGCGGACCGGCCGACTACGCCACCGCCCACGGCCACAAGCTCGTCCAGGGCACGGAGGACACCCGTCCGTGAACCCGCCCCCCACGACCACCGCCTCGGCCGACACCGGCGGACGGCCGGTACGGCTCGGACTGCGCGAGAACCGGCTGCAGTTCACGCTGCTCGTCATCGTCAACGTCTGTGTCGGCGGCCTGGTCGGCCTGGAACGCACCACCGTCCCGCTCATCGGCTCCGAGACGTTCGGCCTCACCAGCGACCTGGCCATCTTCTCCTTCATCATCGCCTTCGGCCTCACCAAAGCCCTGACCAACCTGGCCGCCGGGGCGCTCACCGCCCGCTTCCGCCGCAAGCAGCTCCTGGTGGCCGGCTGGCTGATCGGCATCCCCGTCCCCTTCGCCCTCGCCTACGCCCCGTCCTGGGGCTGGATCGTCGCCGCCAACGTCCTGCTCGGCCTGAACCAGGGCCTGACCTGGTCGATGACGGTCAACATGAAGATCGACCTCGTCGGCCCCTCACGCCGCGGCCTGGCGACCGGCCTTAACGAGGCCGCCGGATACACCGCAGTCGGCGTGACCGCCCTGCTCACCGGCTACCTCGCCACCTCGTACGGCCTGCGCCCCGTGCCGGAGCTCATCGGCGTCGTCTTCGTCGTCGCCGGCCTTGCCCTGGCCCTCGTCGTCCGCGACACCGCCGCCCACGTCGCCCTGGAGCTGGCCCACCACACCAAGCCGCTGCCCTCGGACGAGGACACCGGCCTGAAAGCCACGTTCACCCGCACCTCCTGGCACAACCGCTCCCTGCGCGGCGCCAGCCAGGCCGGACTGATCAACAACCTCAACGACGGCCTCACCTGGGGCGTCTTCCCGCTTCTCTTCACCGACCACGGCCTCGGACTCGCCGCAGTCGGCCTCATCAAGGGCCTGTACCCGATCCTGTGGGGACTCGGGCAGATCCCCACGGGGCACCTCGCCGACCGCATCGGCCGCAAACCGCTGATCGTCCACGGCATGCTCGTCCAGGCCGCCGGATTCGTCCTCGCCCTCGCCCTGCTCGACCGGCCCCTGCTCGCGGGCATCCTGTCCGCGGTCTTCCTCGGCCTGGGCACCGCCATGGTCTACCCGGCCCTCATCGCCTCCATCTCCGACCACGCCCACCCGGCATGGCGGGCCAACGCCCTGGGCACGTACCGGTTCTGGCGCGACATCGGGTACGCCGCCGGAGCTCTCGTGGCGGGCGTACTCGCCGACTGGCTCGGCCTGAAGGCCACCGTCGTCGCCGCTGCCGTCCTCACCGCCGCCTCCGGACTCCTCGCCGCCCGCTGGATCACCGAGCACACCACACGCTGAGGGCAGGCAAGGCGGGATGTGCCGACGAAACGCCGGGCTTGTCGCATCATGTGACGCGAGCCATCAGGCCGACGCGAGAGCCTCCCTGACTGAGGCTTACAGGTGTACGGCGGGAAGGGTGCCCAGCGCGTCAGGAGCTGCCGGGACGGCTTGCGCTGCCCGCTCTTCGGCGGCCAGGCGCCTTCTGCCCGGCCTGCTCGATCGCTGTCTCGGTCGACGCCCAGTGCAGCCGCCGCCGACGATGGGTGCTGGTAGTTGGGTGGCCGAAGAGCCGGGCATTGACGGCCTGCTCGAAGCCGGGGCGGACGGTGGGTGCGTGCGCGAAGCCGAACAGGGCAGCGGGCTCGCCGCCCGGCCCGGACCGAGTGTGGCCGGAAGCGCTCAGACCGGGTGGCACTCGAACCTGACACGATCCTTGTCCCGTCTCATCGACCATGCCATCGAGATGCGCTGTGACCTGCGCACTGTCAGGTCTGATTGAGACTCATCTCGCGGGTGACGTGCAACGAGATCCAGTCGCTGATCTGGAGGTGCCAGGAAGTCTCATCGATCATGGCCGACGCCTGGGCGGCCGGCTTCGGTTCGTCAGCTTGACTGAGACGCCGAAGACGGGAGTCTCATGGGGTATCGCAGTATTCGGGGGATCAGCTCAGGGAGACGTCGTTGGTCGGTTCTGGCCGGCCTTCCACTCGTCGGTGTACTCGTCGACCTGCTTGCCGCCCGGGTCCCGGTAGCGGACCTCGTAGAGGTGTGGGCACTTGGTCCAACGGGTTGCGGGGTGCTCGCACTCCTTGAAGAAGGTGCCCATACCTCGGGCCGGTGTCGTGGCAGCCATGCGATCAGGACTCCTCGGATGCCGATGCTGACGGTTTGCTGACCGTCAGCGATCCGAGACCCCTTTGACCTGCAAAAACGTTCCTGTGCCGCGCTTTGTTCTGGAACTGGATCGGACGCTCCCAGCAGGACATCGAGGAAGCCCGAGAGGCGTGGATGACCGGCACCAGGTTCGGCGACCGTCAAGGGCTACGGCGGCTCTCCGCTCCCGGCCCCGGAGCTGCCGGCGACACCGCTCAAGCCCCGGGGAGGGTGCGCTGAACTGGGCCAATTCCTCAAGGAAGGCGCTGTAGACGGCCACGGTCAATTGCTCGCCGCCGGCCAGGAACAGCGCCTCGTCCTTGGCCGCCTCGACCCGCGGCGCACCCAGTACGGTCTCGGCGGGGAGCGGTCAGCCCGGCCAGGTGCCGGTCATGCGGCGGACGGCGGCGGCGCCGCCGCGGTCCACGGAGGCCTTGACCGCGGCGAAGATCGCGCCCTGAAGTGTCGCGGCGAGCAGGACCTCGCGCCAGCTGCGGTCCTCGTCGGTGGCATCGGGGGCGTCCTCGCTATGCCCGAGCTTCTTCCAGACCTGCTTGAACATGGCCCCGGCCAGTACGCCGCTGACGGCGCCCAGGGCGAGGCCGACCGGCTTGTAGGCGATCTTCGAGGCTTTCACCGCTTCCTCCGTGAACGGCGGATGAGCAGGAGGACGAGGAGTGCGCCGGCTGCGGCGAGCAGGGGAGCTCGGTTGGCCCGCGCGACCTGCATCCCCTGGTCGGCCTTCTCCCGGACCGGCTCCGGGGCCTTGTCCCGAGCGAGCTGTCCGGCATGGGATGCCTTGTCGCGGATCTGTTCGGTGGCCGCAGCAGCCTTGGCACGCACCGGATCCGGTGTCTTGTCCTGAACTACGTGTGCCGCATGGGCGGCTTTGTCGCGCAGCTGGTTCCTGGTCCGTGCGGTCTTCTCGCTGAGCTGATCCTTGACGGCAGCCGTTTTCTGCTGGGCGCGGGTCTTGACGTCCGCCTTCGCGGCGAGGGCCTCAACCGTCTCGCCCAGCTCCTGGCGCGATTCCTCGACCTTTTCGCGCAGTTCCTCCGGGGTGGGCGGCGTCTCCTTGTCCGTGTGCGGCTTGTCGTTGGTCATCGCTGTGCCCTCTCCTTGATCTCCGCCACATCGGCCTTCACGCTGTCTTTGGTCTGCTCGGGCGTGGGCGGGGATGCCTTGCTGATCTGCTGCTTGCCGAGCGCGGCCATGAGCGCGGCCACACCGGCCAGCACGCAGGTGACGATCAGCGCCGCCACCCACACCTCGAGCGCGAGCGACAGGGCGGCGATCGCAGTGGCCGCAAGCGCCTGCAGGGCCAGGACACCCACCAGACCGGCGCCGCCGAACAGGCCACCGCCCTTGCCCAACCGTTTGCCTTTCTGGGTCATCTCCGCCTGCGCCAGGCGCATCTCGTCGCGCACCAGCTGGGACAGCTGCTGCGAGGCTCGCTGGACCAGCTCACTGACGGGTTCCTGCGGTGCGTTGCCTCCGCGGGGGCCGTCTGCGGTCATGGTGTTCACCCTTTCTGTTCCGGGCCGACGCGTCCCCGGTGCCCTGATCCATGGTTGGTCTCCCCAGTGGGGGACTCCGGGCCCCTCGTGTCCGGGGCCGTTCCGTTCTCAGGTGCGAAACGGCGGCGGTCTTCCTCATCCCATTTCCGGGTGTCGCGAGGCTGGACGTAGGGCTCCTCCTCGGCGGGATGGCCGCCCTCCACCGCGCGCTGCCGGTTCATCTCGGCGTCGAACTCCAGCCCGAGCAGGATCGCGAGGTTCGTGATCCACAGCCACACCAGGAAGATGATCACCCCTGCGAGCGCGCCGTAGGTCTTGTTGTAGGAGCCGAAGTTCGCCACGTAGAACGCGAACCCCGCCGAGGCGATCATCCAGATCACCAGGGCCAGGAAGCTGCCCGGCGTGATCCAGCGGAAGCCGCGCACCTTCGCGTTCGGTGTCGCCCAGTACAGGATCGCGATCATGATCGTGACCAGGACCACGAGCACGGGCCACTTCGCGATCGACCACACCGTCAAGAAGGTGTCCCCGACTCCCAGCGCCGTGCCGACCTGCCGGGCCAGGCCGCCGGTGAACACGACGATCAGCGCACTGATCACCGCGAGGACCATCAGCACCACGGTCACACCGAGCCGGACCGGCAGTACCTTCCACACGGGGCGGCCCTCGGGGACGTCGTAGACCGCGTTCGCAGTGCGGATGAACGCGGCGACATAGCCGGATGCCGCCCACACCGCGAGCGCCAGACCGACGATCGCCATGATCGAGCCGAGCCCGCCGTTGCCCTGCATCTGCTTGACCGCGTTGCTGAGGACGTCCCGCGCCGCGCCCGGGGCGAGCTTCTGGATGTTGTCCAGCACCTGCTGCGTCGCCGACTGGCCGACGATCCCGAGCAGCGAGACCAGCGCCAGCAGGGCCGGGAACAGCGCCAGGATTCCGTAGTAGGTCAGGGCGGCGGCCCGGTCGGTCAGCTCATCCTTCTTGAACTCTTTCAAGGTGCCCTTCAGCACCGTCCCCCAGGAGCGTTTGGACAGGTCCGTCGGGCTGTCCGGCGCCCGCTGCTCCACCTGCTCATCCGGTCCGGCGCGTGCCCCCCGCCCAGCCTCGGGCTCTTGGCCGGCCGGGGGGTGCCCGCCGTGCCTTCCCTGCCGTTTCGTCATCCGTGCCATGTCGCGCGAGTATCCGTGCGCGCACGGACCAAACGCGCAGGGGCCGCAGAAGGCGTGCGTGCCGTTGGCGGAGGCCATCCCACCCGATGTGGAGCACGGTGCCGCCGCAGAGGCATGGGGGCGCGTCGGGCGGGCAGGCGAGGGGCATGGTGGGCGACACGGGCAACGGCGAACAGGTCAGGCGCCCCGGGGCGGGCGGGCACCGGACCGTGCCGCACACGGCCGACGTGCGCATCGAGGCGTGGGGGACGAGCCGCGAGCAGTGCCTGGTGGAGGCGGTTCTCGGCATGGTCGAGTGCTTCGCGGACGTCTCCGGGGTACGGGCGCGGGCCGTGCGGCAGGTGCAGATGGCCGAGGGAAGCGACGACGACCTGCTGGCCGCGCTCCTGGACGAGGTCGTCTTCCGGCTCGAGGTGGACGGCGAGGTGCCCGTGGACGTCGAGGCGGAGACGATCGACGGCGGCCTCGATGTACGGATGGCGATGACGGACGTCAGGTCGCTCCCCATTACCGGCGCCGTCCCGAAGGCCGTGTCCTGGAACGAGCTGCATCTCGCCCCCGACCCGTACGGCTGGTCGTGCGCGGTGACGATCGATGTCTGACGGCCCCTGAAGCGGCTGCGTGGCGAACGAGCCTCGACCACGGCCGGCCCTTTCCGGCGGAGCGGCTGCCGGCTCGCTCGTGCCCGCGAGAACGCCCCGCTCAACCGGACGGCGCGACCGAGGACCACAGGCCGAACCACTGCTCCGCGCCGTACTCCTCGAACCGCTCCACCTCGGTGAACCCCAGCTTCGTCGCGAGGCGCATCGCGCGGTCGTTGGTGGTCCGGGTGCAGAGCACCACCGGCTCGCCGGGGAGCGCGTCGGCGAACCAGCCGAGTGCCGCTGCGCACGCCTCGGCGGCGTAACCGCGTCCCCACGCCTCCGGCAGGAGCATGTAGCCGAGTTCGGCCTCTGCGGCATCCGGGCGGACATGGCCCGGACGCTCCGCGTCGCGCCGGTCGAGCGTGATCACGCCGATCATCGCCCCGCCGAGATCGATCACGAAGAGACCGGGGCGCCGCCCGGGCACTTCAGGGACCGCGCGTTCGAGTTCCTCACGCGGTCGAGGGCCACCGAGGTAGGTGCCCACCTCTGGGGACGCGAAGAGCTCGATGAACGCCGCACGGTCCCGGGGCTCGGACGCGCGGAGCACGAGCCGTTCGGTTCTCAGCGGGGCAGGTGGCCAGGCGGCGAGTCCGAGATCAGCCATGGCGGGCAACCTATCGCACGCCTGTGAGAACGATCCCGGGAAGAAGGCCTAACCCTTGACCACCCCCAGCGGGACCAGGCGGGCCACCCTGCGGCACAGACCCGCGCCCTCGCTCGCCGCCACCACCGCGTCGACGTCCTTGTACGCCTCCGGGGTCTCCTCGGCCAGGGCCTTCCAGCCCTTGGGGCGCACCGCGATGCCGTCGGACTCCAGGCGGGCGCGCAACTCCTTGCCGCCCACCGTGCGCGCCGCCTGGTGACGGCTCATCACGCGGCCCGCTCCGTGACACGTGGAGAAGAAGGCACCACCGCCGGGTACTCCGGCGAGGACGTACGAGGCGGTCCCCATGGTGCCGGGGATGAGTACGGGCTGCCCTGCCGCCCGCAGGTCCGCGGGCAGCTCGGCGTGGCCGGGCGGGAAGGCACGGGTGGCGCCCTTGCGGTGCACGCACAGTGAGCGCGGCTCGCCGCCGACCGCGTGGGTCTCGATCTTGGCCAGGTTGTGGGAGACGTCGTACACGAGAGTCAGCCGGGCGTTCGCCTCGCGACGGAAGATCCGGCGCGCCGCCTCCGCCAGCAACTGCCGGTTCGCGCGGCCGTAGTTGGCGGCCGCCGACATCGCCCCCAGATAGGCGCGGCCCTCCGGCGAGCGCACCGGCGTGCAGGCCAGCTGCCGGTCCGGCACATCGATCCCGTAGCGGGCCATGGCCCGGTCCATCGCACGGACATGGTCGGAGCAGATCTGGTGGCCGAGGCCGCGCGAACCGCAGTGGATCATGACGCACACCTGGTCGGGGGCGATTCCGAAGGCGGTCGCGGCCTGCTCGTCGTACACCTCGGTGACCTGCTGGATCTCCAGGAAGTGGTTGGCGGAGCCGAGGCTTCCGACCTGCCCGAGTCCGCGCTCGCGCGCCCGTTCGCTCACCCGGTCGGCATCGGCCCCCGCGACCGCTCCGCCGTCCTCGCAGCGCAGCAGGTCGCGCTCCTGGCCGTGCCCCTGTTCCACCGCGTACCGCGACCCGCCCAGCAGCACCCGCTCCAGCTCGCCCTGGCCGCTCAGCTGCCACACGCCGCCCGGTCCTGCGCCCCGAGGGATGGCCTTGTCGAGGCCGTCCATGACCGCCCGCAGCACCGGATCCAGTTCCCGCCGCTCGCGGTCGGCGGCCAGCAGGCGCACGCCGCAGGAGATGTCGAAGCCGACGCCGCCGGGCGACACCACGCCACCCTCCTCGATGTCGGTGGCGGCGACACCGCCGATGGGAAAGCCGTAGCCCCAGTGGATGTCCGGCATGGCGTACGAGGCGTCCACGATGCCGGGGAGCGTCGCGACGTTGGCGACCTGTTCCAGCGACTGTTCGGCGTCCCGCAGCAGCTCGGGGGAGGCGAACACCACGCCGGGCACACGCATGCCCGGCCGCTGCTCGATGCGCCAGCGGTAGGGCCCCTCCTCGACGAATGCCATGACCACCGCCTCCTGTCACGGTCGTACGCTTCGTCACCCTTCCGCGTTACCTGCACAGCACCGCGCAAACGGCCGCAGGGCGCCACGGCCCGCCCCGTCAGCCCCGACCGACGGCGACGACGAGCAGCGCGGCGGCGATGGTGACGCCGGCCGCGGCGAGCATCAGCAGCCGCAGGACAGGCACATCCGCCGAGGTCCTCGGAGGCGGGGGCTTGATCAGCTGTCGGCAGTCAGCGCATTCCGCGTCGTCATGAGCAGGTCGCTCGAGCCAGTAGGCGCCTGTCAGTCCGGCGAACGAGGGAAGGGACGCGTCGTTCGGAGCAGTCACGCATCGGACAACGACGACGCCGCGGACTCGGGTCGGCTCCGGCGCCACAAGCCGCCAATTCGTAATCCGGTGTACGACAGGCGGGGAACGGACGGCGCCATGACCGCCGGTCCGCGTCGGCGCGCCCGCTTGCTCATACGCTTGCCGCATGACCGAGAACGAGATCCAGCTCAAGGCCATCGCGGCGCTCACGGCGCTGCGTGGGGGCGTCGGTGCGGAGTACGTCTCCGGCCTGCTCGGCGAGGTGATCCCCACGCACTTCGTGGTCCCCAGCACCGACGATCCGCGCGAGGTCGGCCTGGCCGTGCTGAGCCAGCTGTCGGACCCGCTGAGCGCCCTGATCAACGGGTTCGTCCTTGCCTTCGAGACGGTGGCGACCGCGTACGACGAAACGGACCCCGAGACGCCGACCGACGCCATTCTGCAGGCGCTCGCCCTGAACATCGCACGCGATGCCGACTGACACCGACTGAAGCGCTGAGGCGCCGTACCCGGGCGGTACGGCGCCGAGGGCAGATGCCGCCCCCGCCGCGCAAGAACCCGCCGCCCAAAAATCCTGCGAGCACCCACCCCGCCCCGCGCCTCGACCTCAACCGCACGCGGTGTGGGCCCGGACGACGGGGGCACCCGAACGCCGAGGGCCGTGTGGCGGCGCCTCGCCCGTACGAGCGTGGTGCGGCGATTCGAGAAGCAGAGGAGCGGCGGCATGACGGACGACCTGTGGAGCTACGGCACGCGGTGCGGTCACGTGGCGGGTGCCGATCTGACCGGCTGGAGGGTCGAGGCGACCGACGGTCACGTCGGCGAGGTGGACGAGCATTCCGACGAGACCGGTGACGCCTATCTGGTTCTGGACGCGGGGCCCTGGATCTTCGGAAAGCTGCTGATCCCCGCGCGTGCGGTGGTGCGGGTCGACGCGGCGGAGAGCACGATCCACCTCGGTCTGTCCAAGGAACAGGTCAGGGACGCGCCGCAGTTCCTCGCCGACAAGGACCTCGCCGACCGTCAGTACCGCGAGGACGTCGTGGCGTACTACCGCTCCCACTGACGGAGCCGCCCCCCGAACGGCGCCGATCCGCCCCGAGGAGACGGGGCGGATCGGAGGCGTTAGCGCCGGGAGGCGGATCCGGTGAGGTCGTCAGATCCGTCCGCCGACGAGCCGCGTCAGGGGACCGACGGCCGGCTTGGCCGTCGAACGCCCCACCGCGAACGCGGCGCCGGCGACTCCCACGACACCTGCCGCCGCCCCGGCCGCGATCATCTTCCTCTCCTTGACGACGGCCCAGGCCGCCGTGGCCGCGGTCGCCGCCTTGGCGGCGTTCGCCGTCACGGCCTGCTGGCCCGCCTGCAGGCCGCTCGCCACCGCCTGGCCGGTCCGCCTGGTCGTCTCACCCGCGGAGCTGAGCGTCGTCGACGCGGACTTCTCCGCCTCGCCCGCCGCAGCCGTGGCCTTCGACTCGGCGCGCTTGGCCGTGCTCGTCGCCCGCTTCGCCGTCGACTTCCTGGTGGTCGTGTTACCGGAGTTCTTGGCACTTTCGTTCGATGCAGTCATGGCTTTCCTCCTTGCCTCTCTTTCGCCGGTGAAACGGCGAATGCGTCAACGGAGCCGTCGCGGGGGAGGAGCGAGCCCAACGGGCCCAGGTCCAGGTTCAGATCGTCCATGGACAGGTCGTATCGCGCGCACAGCTCCTCCATGCGTTCGTGCAGGATCATCAGCGTCATGCCGATGCGTTCTTCCTCGTCCTCGCCGAGGTCGCCCTGGTCGACGCGGTGAACCGCGGTCCGTTCCATCAGTTGGCGCAGCAGTTCGACGATGGTGAGGACGAGTTTGATCAGGTCGCGTTCCACCGTGTCGGGGTCCATGGCCAGCCGCTCTGCCACGGCGTTGCCGTCGGCGGTCGTCGGATCCTTCATCCCGGAGGCCTCCTTGGGATCGAGGCGCGGTCAGCGAGCGGCTCGCCGTCCACGAGCGGTTCGCCGGCACCGTACGCGCGTGCCCAGGGCGCTGGTTCGTCGCCGCTGATCGACCGGATGACCGCGCGCAGGTTGATGTGCACCAGGTCGACGTCGGCGATGGAGAGAACCAGGTCTCCCGTCAGGACCGCGCCCCCGGTCAGGAGGCGGTCCAGCAGGTCGATGAGGGCCACCGGAGGACCGGAGAGGCGCTCGCTCGGCTCGTGGGAGCCGTCGTCCGTGAAGGGGGTGCTCATCGCGGCGCCAGGTTCCCGTCCGTGTTCTCCACGTCCGGCTCTTCCACGGCCGGCGTCGCGAACGAGTACGGAGCCCAGGGACCGGTGACCTCCACCCGTACGCCGGGGACCGAACGCGCCACAGCCTCGACGTCCTCGCGGAAGCGTTCCTCGGCCCCCATCGGCACCAGGTACGCGTGGTTGGCGATGTTGACCCCGCGCCGACCGGACAGTTCGCCCTGTTGGGGGCGGTGCACGACCGCGGCCCGGGCGCGCTCCTGCGCCACCTTCGTCACCTCCACCGCGACGGCGCCGGCGCTCCGATAGAGGTCCTCGGTGCTACGCCGGTGCTGCCTGCGCTGCTCCAGATAGGCCCTCCCCGGGCTCGTCGCACGCGTCGAGGCCGACGGTTCCTCCGGAGGCGCGCCCGCGGCCGTCCTCGCCTCGGGGTCCGCGTGGACCTTCACCCCCAGCTCGACGTGGCCCTCCAGCCATGCCAGCAACTCGGTGAAGGGGGCGCGATGTCGGACCAGCATGTCGGCCACCCGGCTCTCGTCGAGGTAGACCGTGGCCAGCCTGAGGGGAAGCACGACGGACTCCGCGAACGCCGCGTCGATGACGGCATGGTGTGATCGAGCGATCTCCTCCAGCCTGGCGAGATCCTCCAACTGACGCCGTAGCGCGGCCTCGTCGAACACGTCGGCCGGTACGACCGACGTCAGTGCGACAAGGCCGCCGGCCGCGACGAGGCCCACAGCGTGTCCGTCGACCCCGCTCACTCTCTCCGCGAGACGGCGGACGTCCGCGTCGTCCCGGCCGATGCCGTACACGTACACCACCGAGCGCGTCGGATCAGGCGTCCTCACGATGCCTCCTCCCTTCCCTCGCGGGTGACCGCCTCCGGCCACCCTTCGCTCCCTGCCGGTCCGCCCGCGGCACGCAGGCGCGTGAGCTCGGCCCGCAGACGCTCGTTCTCGTCCGCCAGGAGCTCCTCACGTGGGGCGTTCCCGTCGACGGGGCGAGGCGGGCGTGCGCGGGAGGAGAGCGACGGGTCGTGCTCCCACCAGTCGATGCCCATCTCCTTCGCCTTGTCGACGGAGGCGACCAGCAGACGGAGCTTGATGGTCAGCAGCTCGATGTCGAGGAGATTGATCTGGATGTCGCCGGCGATCACGATGCCCTTGTCGAGCACGCGTTCCAGGATGTCCGCGAGGTTCGCGGACGAGCCCTGACGACTGCTCGGCGATGCGGCATGCGGTGAAGCCGGTAGGCGTCCCGCGAAGGAATCGGACACGTTGGCGCCCCTGTTCTGTGGGTGTGCTCCTGCTCTCGGTCAGTTGGCGACGGAAGCGCGGCGCCGGGAGCGGCCCCCCGATGCGCGCGGCTCGTCCTCGGCGTCCTCGACCTCCTCGGCGTCCTCGACCTCCTCGGTCTCGTCAGCCTCGTTCGCCGGGACCTCGTAGGACTCGTCGTCGGCCTCCTCGACGGCCTCCTCGTCGTCGGCCACGGCCTCGCCGTCCCTGACCTCGCCGCGCAGCATCAGGAACTTCCGGTAGAGCTTGAGATCCAGCCGTGCGCGGCGGTCCTGGGCGCGCCAGATGTTGCCCGCCTTCTCGAAGAGCCCCTTGGGGAAGTACTCCAGCACCAGCAGGACCCGGGTGAGGTCGTCGGTGAGGGGGTGGAAGGTCACCACTCCCCGGACCGTTCCCTTCGCACCCTCCGCCGTCCACGCGATGCGTTCGTCGGGGACCTCCTCGGTGACGTCCACCACCCCCTTGGCGAAGGTGCTGAACTCCTGGAACTGCGTCCACCGGTCGTACGCCTCGCGCACCGGAACTCCGACATCGATGTCCTCGACGATCGTCACGCTCTTCCCGGTGCCTGCGCCCGACGTGCGGCCACCGCCACGAAGTCCCTTGGTCCTGTCCTTCGCGGCCCCGAGCCGGGCGACGCCTTCGCCGAGGCGCTGCCCAAGCCGGGTGACCGCGCCCTTGGCACGGGCGGTCAGGTACAGGCGCAGTTCTTCCTTGAGTCTTTCGATGGCGGGGTTCTCCGCCACCTCGTTCCTGCTTCTCGTCATGAACCGTTCTCCGTCCCGCTTCGGTACGCCTCGATCTCGTCGAGGCGGTCCAGGAGGGCGTCCTCGCGTCGGTCGAACTCCTCCGCGTCCACGCGGCCGTTCGCCAGGTCCTCCACGAGCGCGGCCAGTTGGGCCCGTACGGGCTCGGGGTCGTAGTACTCCCGTTCCGCGGTGAGCAACACCTGGTCGACCACCCACGCGGTGCCGCGCAGCGGTGCCAGCGGCAGGGTCAGAATGCCGGTGAGCAGTCCCACGGCCGCGTCTCCCTCCCTGGTACGCCGGCTGCTTGCCCGGCGTCCGTCCGATGCATCACACGAAGCTGTACGGCGGCAGAGGCCCGGTCAGGGTGAAGGTGCAGGCGTCGCCCTGGCGCTCCGCCTCCGCCCGGACAGCACGTACGAACTCCTCCGTGGTCTCCGCCGAGACGAGGAACGACACGTTCAGGAAGTGGCTCGGGCCCGGCTCGCCGCGCGCGACACGGGCGGCCAGGGGCTGCAGGCGCTCCATGGTCTTCCCGGCCTGCGCCTCGCTGCGCTCGGCCACCTGTCCGGCGACCAGCTCACCCAGGGCGATGCGCTCGTCCTGGCCCGCCGCTCCCGACCGCGTCCGCTCGTTGAGCTCCCGGATCTGGTCGGACTCCGCCACGATCTCGAGCAGCATGTCCTGTTCGTCGCGGGCCGCCTTGAGGTTGAACTCGACGTGCCCCGCGAGTTCGGCGAGGCGGGCACGGTAGGCGTCGCTGTCCTGCGCCAGCGCCTCGGCCACCTTCTCGTCGTCCGGGCCGAGCAGGCCGAAGCGCATCGGCAGCGTCGCGCCGTCCGCCATCAGGGTTTCGAGGACGCCTTCGTGGGCCAGGACGTCACGGCGCTTGGCCCGCAGGCCCTCGGGGGCGTCGCTGACGACCGCGGCGATGTCGCCGGTCGTGACGGTCCGCAGCGGCGCGGGTGGTTCGCCCACACCGTGGAGCTCGTCCAGACGCAATGGGTGGTCGACGCCGGTGATGGCGTACACATAGGTCGGCATCTGCTACTCCTCACTTCGCTGGGAGCTGGACGTCCTGCTGGACGTGGACTTCCGCGCCGGTCGCTTCCTGGTCTCCTCCTCGGACTCCTCACGCTTGCTCTGCAGGGAGTCCGTGAACGCCTCGACGGCGCCGGTCAGCGCGCCCTTCGACTTCCCCTTGGCGCCGCTCTCGGTCATCTCACCGACGATGTCGGTGAGTTGGGTGGGCGCCTTGCGGCCGGACTCCAGGTCCAGCCGGTTGCACGCCTCGGCGAACCGCAGGTACGTGTCCACACTGGCGACCACCACGCGGACATCGATCTTGAGTATCTCGATCCCGACGAGAGAGACGCGGACGAAGGCGTCGATGACGAGTCCGCGGTCGAGGATGAGTTCCAGCACGTCATAAAGGTTTCCCGAGCCGCTTCCGCTGCTCGTCGTACTGCTCTGTTGGACGAGTGTCACGATGAACTCCTTCCGATAGCGCGTCTGTCGACGCGTGAGCGCCCGACGTTCCGTCGCGGGAAGGCCGACGCCGGTCACCGCCGTATCAGCGGCGGTCGATCTGACCTCGGGCGTAACGCCGTGTGCGTTCGTACGCGACGAGCCGGCCCTCGGTGTCGAGAGCGACGTGGTACGAGGCCATGACGCTCATCGTGTCCGGGATCTTCTCCAGCTCGACGACTTCCACATCGGCCGACCACCCCTCCTCGGTCGCCTTCACCGCCGAGACGGATCCGGGTTCGCACCGCAGAAGCTCCGACAGCTGCGCGGAGGCGCGGCGCATCGCCGTGGCGATGTCGAGTTGTCCGGTCGTGTTCTTCTTCTCGTCGTCAGTCGCGTCCATGTTCCCGCCTCTGAGGCCTGGAGGACGGGCCTGAGTTGGGTTCCGGGCCCGTCCGGGGCTGAGGTTCGCGTGCCCGGCACTTCAGAACGTATGCGTGACGATTGTCGAAACCGTCCGAGGGCGCCGTCACCCCGCCTCGTCCCAGGCCTGGCGTTGCCCTGCGGGCGTGGGTTTGCCGGAACGGCAACAGGAGTGGCGTGGCCGGGATGTGTTCGGTGACGGTGGGGGCATGACGGACAACATCGCGACAGGATCGCCCGAGGCCGGCTCCCCCTCGCCCGCAGGCGGGTACATGGGAGACCCCGCCGTGCGGGCGGAGTGGGACAGCCGTTACGCCGACCGGCACCAGCTGTGGAGCGGTCGGCCCAACGGTGCTCTGGTGGCCGAGGTCGCCGGGCTCACGCCGGGGCGGGTGCTCGACGTCGGGTGCGGTGAGGGCGCGGACGCCGTGTGGCTCGCCCGCGGTGGGTGGGACGTGACCGCGCTCGAGGTGTCGGGCGTGGCGCTGGAGCGGGCGGCCGGGCATGCGCGGGACGCCGGCCTCGCTGTGCGCTGGGTCCATGCCGAGCTGACGGAGGCGGGGCTCGCGCCCGCCTCTTTCGACCTGGTCTCCGCCCAGTACCCTGCCCTGCTGCGCACCCCCGACGCCGCGGCCGAGCGAGCGCTGATCACGGCCGTCGCGCCCGGCGGCGTGCTGCTGGTCGTCCACCACGCGGGGATGGACACCCAGCAGCCGGACGACAGCGGCTTCGACCCGGCCGACTACGTCTGGCCGTCCATGGTCGCCGCTCTGCTCGACGACGACTGGGAGGTGGAGGTGGACGAACAGCGGCCACGGGTGATCCCCGACGGGGGCGCGGGCGCGCACCACACCGACGACGTGGTCCTCCGCGCCCGCCGACTGCGCTGAGCCCGGCATCCCGCGCGGCCAGGCGGTGAGCGCGACGCAGCCGCGTGGTCATTCGCCGCGTGTACCGGCCGGTGCTGCGAACTTGTCGCTGTCCATGGGGGCGGCACGGCGTAGGGTGCGGATCGCCGGGATCGCGAGCAGCGCCACGCAGCCGGTCAGGCAGGCGCCCGCCGAGACCAGCAGCAACCGCCCCGGGGAGGCCAGGGTGAGGGCCGGGCCCGCCAGGATCTGGCCGAGCGCGATGCCGGACACCGAGCCGGCCAGCTCGTACGCGGAGACCCGGTTGAGCACCGCGGGCGGGGTGTGGGTCTGGACGCTCGTCGCCCACATCACCGACCAGAACGCCAACGCTCCGCCGCCGAGGACATGACCGGCCAGCAGTACGGGCAGGTGGGTACCGAGCGCCACGCAGAGCGGCAGCACGGTGTACAGCACCATCGCCACCGCTCCGGCCGCCAGTGGCCGGGCCGGGCGCAGCCGCAGGGCGAGCAGGCCGCCGAGCACCGTACCGACGCCGAGGAAGGAGACCGCAAGGCCGTACGCGTTCGGGCCGAGCCGGTCGCCGACGAGCGCCGAACCGAGCGGCACCAGCGGGCCGAAGAGCAGCACTCCGAAGACCACCCAGATCAGGATCACCGCCCACATCCAGGTGCGTGCCCGGAACTCCTGCCAACCCTGGCGCAGGTCGCGACGGAGTGAACTCCCGCTGCGGGAAGGGGGGTCGGCGGCCGGGGCGAGCCGGACGAGCGCCAGGCACAGGGCGCTGAGCAGGAAGGTGCCGGCGTCGATCGCGTACACGGTCCCGGCGCTCGTCACCGCGATCAGCAGCCCCGCCAAGGCCGGGCCGACCAGGTGGGCGAGCGCGTCGGCCACCTTGAGCGTGGCGTTGGCCCGCTGCGGCTCGGCCGCGACCAACGGGATCATGCCGTTCGCCCCCGGCAGGAACATCGCGACGGCTGCGCCGGCCAGGGCCGCCATGGTCACCAGCAGCCAGAACGGCGGCGTACCGGCGAAGAACGCGGCAGCCAGTACACCCTGGGTGAGGACCCGGACGAGGTCCGCGCCGACCATCATCCGGCGCGCGCCGAACCGGTCGGCGAGCACTCCGCCGAACAGGACCAGGAGGACGAACGTCCCGGTCCAGGTGCCGAGGACGTAGCCGACCCCGGAGATCCCGTACAGCGCGCCGACGGCGAGCGCGGCGGCCACCGGCATCATCGCGTCGCCCACGAGCGAGATCGTGCGGGCGGTGAAGAAGAGCGTGAAGCTCCGGTCCCACAGCGGGAGTCGGTCGGGCGGGCGGGCCGTCCGGGTCTGCTGGTGCGTCTGCGTGGTCACACCAGAGATATTGGTGTGGACCAATCGACCGGTCCCAGTGTCCTGAACGACATGATGGGGTACTTTCGCGCCATGACGCCTCGTTCGCTGCCGAAGTCCCCGGCGCCGCACCGGGTGGTGGCTCTGCTGAGGCCCCCGCAGTCGACGTTTCCGCTGGCCTGCGCGACCGAGGTGTTCGGCGACCACGACCCGGCGACCCCCGCCCGGTACGCCTTCGAGGTCTGCACCGAGCGCCCCGGCCCGGTGCGTACCGAGGCGGGTTACGACCTGCTGGTCACGGCGGGCCTGGACGCGCTGGAGCGTGCCGACACCGTCCTGGTCCCCGGCTGGCAGGAGCCGGTCGGCGCGGAGGTGCCGCCGGAGGTGGCCGAGGCGGTCCGCGAGGCGCACCGACGCGGGGCGCGGATCGTCGGCATCTGCTCGGGCGCCTTCGTGCTCGCGGCCGCCGGCCTGCTGGACGGCCGGCGGGCCGCCACCCACTGGGCCCGGGCCGCCGAACTGGCCGCCCGGTTCCCGCAGGTCCGGGTCGACCCTGCGGTGCTCTACGTGGACCACGGCGACGTCGCCACCAGCGCCGGATCGGCGGCCGGCGTGGACCTCTGCCTGCACCTGGTCAGCTCCGACCAGGGCGCCGCGTACGCGATGCGGGTCGCCCGGCGGATGGTGATGCCGCCGCACAGGGAGGGCTGCCAGCTGCAGTACGCCGAACTGCCCGCCTCCGGACCGGTCACCGACTCCTTGGCCCCGCTGCTGGAGTGGCTCGCCGGGCGCCTTGACCAGCCGGTCAGCGTCGCCGAGATGGCGCTCCGCGCCCAGGTCTCGGCCCGCACACTGACCCGGCGCTTCACCGAACAACTGGGCATCAGCCCCGGACGCTGGCTGCTGGACCGGCGGATCGCCGCCACCCGGGCGCTGCTGGAGGAGACCGACCTGCCCGTGGAGACCATCGCGCGCCGGGTCGGCCTCTCCTCGGCCGTCAACCTGCGCCGACGCTTCCACGAGGCCCTGCGCACGACGCCGGCCGCCTACCGACGCGCCTTCCGCGCGAACGAAGCCAGACAGATCCGGATAGGGCCGGGTGGAGCGGGATAGGTCAGAACAGAGTCGGACAGAGTCGAACTTGCCGGATGAATCAGCCCCCGCCCACGGTCGTGGCGTACGCCGCCTCCCGGACCTCCAGCTCAGGGTGGCGGCGTAGGCCGACGACGGCGGTACGGCAGATGTCCGGCCAGTTCTGGCGGGAGCCGAGGGCCGTGGCGAGGGCGACGGCGAGGAGGCCTTCCACCAGCCCGCCGTCCCCGCTCAGGGCGCGGACCGCGGCGTGGGCGGCGGCGGGGTCGGAGAGCGGACTGCCGTTCCGATGCGCGTCCTCCAGGTCTTCGGCCACCCGGGCCGCGAGGACGGGGCGGCCCCCGATCGCGGCCGTCAGCTCGCGGAGCGAAAGCATCAGATCGGGCTCGGCCGCGTCCAGGTCGATCGCCCGTACGAGAAGGGCGGTGCGGGTGGCCGTGACGGCCGGTTCGGCTGCCAGCCGCCGTGCCAGGGTGGCGCACATCCGGCGGTCCCGGATCGACGAGCAGAGCAGGGAGTGCAGGCGACGGCGCGCCGGTAGATCCCCACCGCGTCCGCCGCCCTCCGGTTCGCCGGCCGCGACGAGGACGAGCAGCCGGTCCACGACGTCGGCCAGAAGGCTGCCCGGCTCCACGCCGCCGATCGGGTGGGGCAGTTCGGACTGGGCCAGCTCCGTCAGCCCGTAGCTCACCCGCCAGACACTCAGGGGCAGGGCGAGGTCGGTGTAGACGTCCGCCAGTGCCGTCGCGGCCGCAGGCGTGTACGGCGCCCAGTCTGGGAGGCTGAACAGGGCCTGGTCCGCGACCTCTTCGTCGGAGGTGAAGGGCAGCCGGGCGACGAGTTCCCCGTACCGCGACCGGTGCGCCGGGGCCAGCTCCGCCGGGTTCACGTCCAGCAGTGTGCGCCGGGCGACAGCCGGGCCGTCGGTGGCCGCCGACTCCAACAGCGCCCACATCTCCGGGGCGGGCAGCAGCGTCGTGGCCAGACCGACGACGGTGGCCCGCACATCCGGGTGGATACCAGGGGTGCGGCCGACGGTGGACAGCAGCGCGGTGGCGGCGCCCTGGGGCAGGTGGCGGGCGGCGAGCCGGGCGGCCGTCTTCCGTACGGTGACCTTCACCCCGTTCTCGCGGGTCAGGACGGCATGGAGCAGGGCCGCGACCTCGGTGGGCCGGGCGTGGGCAGCGGCGCGGCCGGCGGCGGACCAGGCGGCCCCGGCCCGGTCGTCGCCGACGTGGTCGAGCAGGGCGGCGAGGGCCGAGGCAGGGTCGTCCGTGTGGGCGGCCGCGTCCAGAGCCGCCACCGTCAGAGCGGACTCGGCGGCGCCGGCCGTGGGCGCCTCCGAGACCTCGGGCCCGGGTGAGGTCGGCGCGGAGGCGGTGTACCGCTGGAGCAGGGCCCGTCCGTGCTCCGGTATCGGGGCCACCGCACGGAGGACCGCGGCCCGTTCGTCGATGCCTCTGCCGGGATCGGCGATGACGTCGGAGGCCAGCCGGACTGCGGCCCGCTGCTGCCGGGGCAGCCACCGGTCGGCGTACCGGAAGGGCGGCAGCGGCCGGGGAGTGCCGGCCATCGGGAACCGGCCGCCCCGGAGCGGGATCTCGGGCGGCAGAGCGCGGTCCAGCAGGTCGGTGCGCTCGGCGGCGAGGACCGCGAGCACCGGAGGCAGGAAGACCGCGGAGGGCTCCCGCGCCAGCAGGTCTGCCACGCGGGCCCCACGGGTCGCGGGGTCGGCCAGCCAGGCCGCGGCGACATCGCCGAAAGCCCCGTCCGGGCAGGTGCGCAGGGCCTGTTCGAGGCGGTCTTGCAGTTCTGGGATCTCGTACGCGCGGCGTCCGCAGGACATGACCAGCGCGAGCAGGGGAACGACGTCCCCACGGGCGGCGGCCCGGTCCAGCCACGGGCGGAGGGCGTCGAGTACGGCACTCATCCCGCCGTCGCGCAGGCGCAGGGTGCCCGGGCGGCCGAACTCCACGGTGCCGGTGTGAGCGGTCAGCGCCTCCACGACGCGTACAGCGGTCCGCAGAGCGGCACCGGCACCGGGATCCGTGCGCGTGCCGTCGGCCGCGGCCCCCTCCACGGCGGCGAGCAGAGTCACGGCCAGTGTCCGGATCGTGTCCCGGGTCAGGGGTGAACAGTCCCGGGCCCGTAGGGAGTCCAGGCACAACCGCTCCAGGGAGTCGCACCCACCTGCCCCGAGGGCTGCCACGAGCAGGGGCGTCGGCAGCTCGGCGAAGGCGGAGAGGACCTCCCCACGTACGGGATCGCGCTCGTTGGTCAGTCGGCCGGCGGCCAGCGTGAGGACCTCGGCGACCTGCGCCGGATCCCGGCTCTGCCCGGCGTTGGCGGCCAGCCGGTCCCAGACGACCCCGCGCTCGTCGGCGTCACCGGTACCGAGCGCGGCCATGAGCTCGGGACGGGCTTCGGCGGGCGGCAGCAGGGCGAGCAGGCCCCACAGGTCCCAGCTGTTGTCACGTTCGGCCCGCAACGCCTCGATCGCGGCACGGGCCCGGGTGTGCCGCTCTGCGACCGGGAGCAGGGCGAGCACGCCCGCGTGGGCGCGCACAGTCCTGCGGGGATCGCCCGCGGCGAAGACGGCGTCCACGAAATCCGCCCGGCGCGCCGGGGCCATCGACCGCAGCAGTACGTCGAAGGCCTCCCGGTGGAACCACCGGGCCCCGAGCCTGGGCAGGGACGGCGGGTCCGCCACCACGAGCTGCCGCATGACCGCCCGGCCGGGTGTCCGTTCCCAGCGCGCGGCCGCCCGGTCCGGGTCGGCCAGCCAGCGCGCGACGCGCTCGGCGTCGCACCGGACGAGGTCGCCCAACCGTTCGTGCACCGGCCCGGGCAGGTTGTCGGGGCCGTACCGTTCCAGCAGGTCCAACACGCGTGCCGGCGCGGCGGGCAGGGCGGCGGCGATCCCGGAGGCGTGCCGCCTCCACCAGCTGTCGCGCAGCCGCGCGGTGAGGTCGCTCAGTTCCCGCTCCGCCTGGTCGAGGACGGCGACGGGGTGGCGGACGGCCAGCGTGCTCCAGTCCTCGTACGCGAGTGCCCCGGCGAGTTCGGGCAGCAGCCGCGCGGTGAACTCCGGCGAGCAGCCCGGCAGCAGGCGGGCCGCGTCCTGGTCGCCGTACTCCGTACGGACGCGAACGGCGAGCCGCTCGGCGAGTTCGGGCCGCCGACCGTCGCGCAGCAGCCGCGCGAGGTCGGCGCGGACCACGGCGGGCGCGTCGTCGTACGCGGCCTCGACAGCGGCGTCCGGCACGGGTAGGCGCCGGGCGCCGCGCAGCGCGTAACGGCGTACCACCGGGTCCGGGTCGCCGAGCCGGGGCGCCAAGTGCCCCAGCTCCCCTGCGGTCAGGGCCGCCAGCGCGGCAAGGCGGCGCTCGTACGGACCGCGCGCGTCGAGGGCGGCGAGGAGGGGCCGTAGTGCGCCTCGGGCCGCGAGCCGACGAGCGGTGACGGCGGTGTGCCGGAGCCGGGCGGCGTGCGGGAGGGGATCGAGTACGGCGAGCAGCTCGTCGGCAGTGGGGATCATCGAGGGCATTGTGCCTGACGGTGCGAGCGGGCCCTACCGATTATCGGACCGGCCCGTACGACGCGAGAGCCCCCACCGGCATGCGGTGCGGGTTCTCGGTCCCGGAGGAGGGAGGCGCGGTGGTTACGCGCCTCTGGAGTCCGGGGAGTAGAAGGTGATGGCCTCGGCGGGGCAGAGGCCGGCGGCCATGCGGGCGGCGGCCCGGTCTTCGAGGGCCGGGGTGGGCTGGAGGAGTACCACCAGGCCTTCCTCGTCGTCCTGGTCGAAGACGTCCGGGGCCGTCAGGGCGCACATGCCCGCGCCGGCGCAGCGGTCACGGTCGACGTTCAGGCGCAGTGGCTCTCGTGGGTCGCTCATGAGGCTACTCCTTGTCCCAGGTGACAGGCAGGCTGATCACACCGTAGATGTTGGAGCGGTCGCGCAGCGGTACCTCCTCCGGCGGCACCGCGAGGCGCAGGGTGGGGAAGCGGGCGAAGAGCGCCGGGAAGGCGACGGCCATCTCGACCCGGGCGAGCTGCTGGCCCAGGCACTGGTGGGCGCCGTGGCCGAAGGCCAGGTGACCGACGGCCCGACGGTGGATGTCGAGCCGGTCGGGCTCGGGGAACTTGAGCGGGTCGCGGTTGGTGGCCTGTACGGAGATGGTCACCGTTTCGCCCGCCTTGATGAGCCGGCCGTCCACCTCGACGTCCTCGAGCGCCGCGCGCGGCAGCGGGTCGGCCACGCTCAGGTAGCGCAGCAGCTCCTCCACGGTCTGCTCGGCGAGGCCCGGGTCGGCGCGCAGCGCCGCGAGTTGGTCCGGGTTGCTCAGCAGGGCGAAGGTGCCGAGTGCGAGCATGTTCGCGGTGGTGTCGAGCCCGGCGGCCAGGAGCAGCCCGCCGATTCCGGCCAGCTCCCCGTCGGTCAGGTCGGAGGTGGTCAGATCGCTGAGCAGGTCGTCGGTGGGTTCGGCGCGCTTGGCGAGGACCAGTTCGTTCAGGTACTGGATCAGCGCCATGTAGGCCTCGCCGATCGCCTCCGCGTCCGCCTTCTGGTCGAGGAGCGTCGCCACCTGGCTCTGGAATCGTTCCCGGTCGGCGTACGGCACACCGAGCAGCTCGCAGATCATGAGCGCGGGCACGGGCTGGGCGAACGCCTCCACCAGGTCGACCGTGGGCCCGGCCTGTTCCATGGCGTCCAGCCGCTCATGGGTGAACTGCTCGACCCGCTCGGTGAGTTGGCGCATCCGGCGGACGGTGAACCTGCCGGTGAGCAGGCGCCGGTAACGGGTGTGCTCCGGGGCGTCGAGGCCGATGATGTCGCCGACCAGCGCCGGCGGCAGCTCCTCCGGCGCCCCCTCCAGCGGCATCG
This sequence comes from Streptomyces sp. NPDC054975, assembly GCF_053609105.1. Taxonomy (NCBI): domain Bacteria; kingdom Bacillati; phylum Actinomycetota; class Actinomycetes; order Kitasatosporales; family Streptomycetaceae; genus Streptomyces; species Streptomyces sp. NPDC054975. Next base: position 125,465 of record NZ_JBSGWV010000001.1, on the reverse strand, counting down.
GCGCATGCATGAGTTCGTACCGCGAGCTGAAGCGAGGGTCGGCCAGGATCGCCCGGGCCGCGGCGTGCCCGGTGACCAGCCAGCCGATGTGCCCGTCGGCGTAGCGCATACGGCGTAACGGCTTGTCGCTCAGGGCGGTCAGCTCGGCGGGCGGGTCGAAGGGGCAGCCGGTGCGGCGGTCGGTGGGCAGGGTGGGCAGCTCCTCGGTGGGGGTGTCGGCGGTGGTGCCGGTGGTGATGGCGTCAGCCGTCGGGTCGGCGGGCGTCGGGTCGTTCGACATGGGTCTCCTGTGATCGTTCTACGGGACGGGTGGTGTTCGGTGGCGTGAAGTGGCTTGGGGAGTGCGGTGGTTACCGCTTGGCGCCGGTCCTGAAGGTGCGGCGGGCCCAGAGGTAGCCGACCGCGGAGAGCCCCACGCACCAGGCGAGACCGATGACCGCGCTGGAGCCGATGCCGGTGCCGAGCCACAGGCCGCGCAGGGTCTCGATGATCGGGGTGAAGGGCTGGTACTCGGCGAACCAGCGCAGGCCGGTGGGCATCGAGTCCGTCGGCACGATGGCGCTGCCGATGAACGGCAGGAACGTCAGCGGCATCGGGATGTTGCTCGCGGTCTCCACGTTCTTGGCGACCAGACCGATGCCGGCGGAGAGCCAGGTGAGCGCGAGCGTGAGCAGGGTGAGCAGGCCGACGGCGGCGATCCACTCGACGGGCGTCGCGTCGGGGCGGAAGCCCATCAGGAGGGCGACGCCGATGACGAGCGCGATGCTGGTCATCGTCTGGATCACGCTGCCCACGACATGGCCGGTCAGGAACGAGGCGTGGGAGATCGGCATCGTACGGAAGCGGTTGACGATGCCCTCCGTCTTGTCGACACACACGCTGATCGCGGTCGTCAGGGCGCCGGACGTGGCCGCCATCAGGATGATGCCGGGGGCCAGGTAGTCGATGTACTCGCCGCTGCCGGTGGGCAGTCCGCCGATGCCTGCGCCCAGGGCGGTGCCGAAGGCGTAGTTGAACAGCAGGAGCATCATGATGGGCATGATGACGACGGTGAGCGTCAGGGACGGGTAGCGCAGGGCCTTCTTGAGGTTGCGCCGGAGCATCGTCCTGGAGTCCCTGGCGGCGTAGGACATGGTGGCCATCAGACGTTCTCCTTGGTCGATGTGACGGCGTCGGCCGGACGGGGCCGGCCGGTGAGGGTCAGGAAGACGTCGTCGAGGTCGGGGGTGTGTACGGTCAGCGCCTCGGCCTGGACGGCGGTGGCCTCCAGGGTGTCGAGGACGGCGCGCAGGTTCGGGATGGAGCCGTCGCTGGGGATCTGCAGGGTGAGGGACTCGTCGTCGCGGGTGGCGACGCCGAAGACGCCCGCGGCGGCGTCGAAGGCCTGGGCGTCGGCGAACCGCACCCGGATGTGGCCGCCGGGGATGCGCTGCTTCAGCTCCTCGGCCGTACCTTCGGCGATCAGCCGCCCGTGGTCCAACACCGCTATACGGTCCGCCAGTTGGTCGGCCTCTTCGAGGTACTGGGTGGTCAGGAAGATGGTCACGCCCTCGTCGGCGACCAGACCGCGGATGATCTCCCACATGGTGCGCCGGCTGCGCGGGTCGAGACCGGTGGTCGGCTCGTCGAGGAAGATGATCCGCGGGTCGCCGACCAGGGTCATCGCCAGGTCGAGCTTGCGCCGCATGCCGCCGGAGAAGGTGACGGCGTTCTTGCCCGCCACGTCGGCGAGGTCGAAGCGGCGCAGGAGGTCCTTGGCCCGGAGCTTGCCTTCGCGCCGGTCGAGGTGGTGCAGGTCCGCCATGAGGAGCAGGTTCTCCTCGGCGGTCAGCAGGTTGTCGACGGCCGAGAACTGGCCGGTGACGCCGATCGCGGCGCGCACCGCGTCGGCGGCCCGGGTCAGATGACGGCCCGCGACCCAGGCTTCGCCCGCGTCGGCGGGGATGAGCGTGGAGAGGATCTCCACCGTCGTGGTCTTGCCGGCGCCGTTCGGCCCGAGCAGGGCGAACACGGTGCCTTCGGCGATGTTCAGGTCGATGCCGTCGAGAACGAGCTTGTCGCCGTAGGACTTGCGGAGACCGGTGGCGGTGATCGCCGCTGCCGCCGTGTTCGCGGCGAGCGGCGCGGATGTCTGGGTGGCAGTCATGCCGCTTCCTTTCGAGGACGCCTTTCGAGGCGGGAGTTGGAGCGGTGGCTGAGGGGAGAGGAGCTGCGGGTGAGGGGTGCCCGAGGGGGAGAGGGGAGCGCGTACGGAGGATCAGGCGCGGGTGATGATGATGTCGCCGGCCCCGGTGCGGGCGTGCACCTCGACGGTCTCGTCGGATTCCGCGGGCCCGGCGGCGGGGCCGAGCGCGTTGCGTACCGTGCCGTACTTGGGGGTCAGGTCGAGCCAGGCGGCGGTGCCTTCGTGGATGCCGACCTCGATGTCGCCGATGCTGGTGCGCAGGTCGATCCGGCCGCGGGTCACGTCGCCGACGCGGATGGCGCCGTTGGCGCAGGAGGCCTCGACCCCTGCGTGGGCGACGCCGATCTCGATCCGTCCGTTGGCGGACTTGGCGGCGGCGTTGCCGTGCACGATGCCGACGACGATGTCACCGTTGGCCGCGCTGGTCTTCAGGGTGCCGGTGACCTCGCCGACGGAGGTCACGCCGTTGGAGTTCTTGACGGTCGCCGCGCCGGCGACGGCGCCGATCTCGATGCGTCCCGCGCCGGCGATCTCGACGTCGCCGGTCGAGCGGTCCAGGCGGATGTGGCCGGTGTCGGTCCTCAGGTCGGCGCTCGCCACCTCGTCGAGCTGGAGGTCGCCGAGGCCGGTCTTGAGCACCGTCGCGCCGAGGCGGCCCTCGCAGAAGAAGCCGCCCATGCCCGTGGTGCCGCGGACATCCGATCCGGCGGGCAGTTCGATGCTCACCTCGACGGCGCCGGGCTTGCCGAAGGGGGACCGCTTCTTGGGCGTCTTGACCGTCAGGCGGCCGCCCGAGCAGGTGACCGTGGTCTGCTGTACGGCGCGTAGGTCGTTGTCGTCGGAGCCGTCCCGCGGCAGCACCTCGACGACCGTGTCGGTGCGCTTGCCCGCGGCGATACGGGCGGTTCCGGCGTCCAGCTCGAGGATGGCGGAGATCGGGTCCGGGGTCTCGAACGTAGGCATAGCTGTTCCGTCCTCTTGGTTCGGGTGGGTGATCCCGCTGGTGAGGCGGGTGATGAGTGACGTCGGCGGGATCGGCGATCCGCCGGTGAAGTGGGGTGGCGCGCGGGGCAGGTGGCCCCGGCGGGTCTCCGGCTAGCGGACCCAGCCGGTGAAGCTCCGGCTGCCCGAGTCCTTGCCGCGGCCCGGCGGAGCCGTGCGCTCCCGGCCGTCGAGGGCGGTGGACACCGCCCGCACCAGCCAGGCGTTGACCGACAGGCCCTCCGCCGCCGCCGCGCTCTCGGCACGCGCCTTGAGGTGGGCGGGGAGGCGGAAGTTGATCCGCGCCATGGTGCCGTCGTCGGCGTCCGAGGGCGCCGGGGACGGGGCGGGCGCGGCGGGGGCGGTGACCGGGGCCTGCGTCTCCTGGAACGGCTCGGGTGCGGGCGGTGGCGTCACCACGAACTCGGGGTCGAGTCCGCGCAGCCGCACGTCGACCGAGCCGGGCGCCAGCTCCCGGGTGACCTCGCCCATGGCCGCGGAGAGCGCGTTGAGAAGGGTGAGCCGGGTGGCGGACTCCAGGGGGGCGGTGAGCCGCTCGGCGAGGGCGCGGGCTTCGTCACCGCCGGCGTCCGCCGCGAGGGCGAGTTCGTGCCGGAGGTTGTCGACGTAGGGCGTGAGGTCCATGACGCCATCATGGCACACTCGTGGCGCTATGGCGAGCCACGGTGGCATTTTCGTGGCGCATTCGTCTTTGACCTGGGGTTTCACCGATTTCATGGCGCGGCGGGGAGCTGTTTCCGCGAGGCTATGGCTTGCGGTGGCGGCACGGTGATGTCATGGTGGCACCACTCGGGCGGCAAGCGTGATGCCATCGAGGTGCCCCATTGGTGTCATCTCCCAGGACGGTCCCTCTCCTCGTCCCGCTCCGCGCTCGACCCTCTTCCTTCCGCCGTTTCCGGCCCTCTGACAGGAGTTCCTCGCCGTGGCTACCTTCCTCTACAAACTCGGCCGTCTCGCCTTTCGGCGCCGATGGCTGATGGCCCTGCTGTGGCTGGTGATCTTCTGTGGCGCCGGCGTCGCCGCCTCCTCCGCGCCGATGCCGCCCGCCGACACCTTCTCCATGCCGGGCACGGAATCGCAGAAGGCCTTCGACCTCCTGGAGGAGAAGTTCCCGGACGCGCGTGCCGACGGAGCCAGTGCGCGCATCGTGGTCCGGGCGCCCGAGGGTGGGAAGATCTCCGCCCCCGCGCAGAAGGACCAGGTGGCGGCACTGATCGCGCGGATGAAGGCCTCCCCGCAGGTGGCCTCGGTGACCGACCCGTTCATGACGCAGGCGGTGAGCAAGGACGGCACCACCGCCTACGCCATCGCCACGTACAAGGTCCCCGCCACCGAGATGGGCGACACGGCACACGACGCGCTCGACGACGCCTTGGCCCAGGCCCGCGCCGGCGGCCTGACCGCCGAGGCCGGCGGCGACGCCGTGAAGATCGACGCCGCGATGAGCGGGACGGGCGAGAAGATCGGCATCCTGGTCTCGGCCGTCGTTCTGGTCCTCACCTTCGGCTCGGTGATCGCCGCCGGAATGCCGCTGCTCACCGCCCTCGTCGGCGTCGGCGTCGGCATCTCCGCGATCACGGCCCTCGGCTCCACCCTCGGGCTGTCCAGCACCACGTCGACGCTGGCGATGATGCTCGGCCTCGCCGTCGGCATCGACTACGCCCTCTTCATCGTCTCCCGCTACCGCGCCGAACTCACCGAGGGCCGCGAGCGCGCCGACGCCGCGGGGCGGGCGGTCGGAACCGCGGGCTCCGCGGTCGTCTTCGCCGGGCTCACCGTCATCGTGGCCCTCGCCGGCCTGGCCGTCGTGAACATCCCGATGCTCACCAAGATGGGGCTGGCCGCCGCGGGCACCGTCGCCATCGCCGTACTCGTCGCCCTCACCCTCGTACCCGCGCTGCTCGCCTTCGCGCCGGTCAAGGTGCTGCGCCGCCGCGACCGTGCCCACTTCTCCGGCAAGCCGCTCAGCGCCCGCCGGCAGCGCAAGGCCGCGAAGAGCGCCGAGAAGGACGCCCGCCGCAAGCCCAACCTCGGCTCCCGCTGGGCCAGTTACGTCCTGCGCCACCCCGTCGCCGTCCTGCTCCTGGCCGTCGTCGGCCTCGGCACGGTCGCCGTACCCGCCGCCGGCCTGGAGCTCGGTCTGCCCGGCGAGGGCACGATGGCGCCCGACACCACCCAGCGCAAGGCGTACGACATGCTGTCGGAGTCCTTCGGCGCCGGCTTCAACGGGCCCCTGATGATCACCGTCGAGGGTCCGGACGCGGCCGCCGCCGCCAAGACGGTCGGCGAGCGCCTGGCCGAGCAGGACGGCGTCGCCGCCGTCACCCCGGCCACGCCCAACGAGGCCGGCGACACTGCGATCCTCAACGTCGTCCCGACCACCGGTCCCACCGACGCCGCGACCGAGGACCTCGTCCGCTCGATCCGCGGTCTCGCCGACGGCTTCCAGGCCGACACCGGCGCGGAGGTCCTCGTCACCGGTCAGACCGCGATGTTCATCGACTTCTCGCAGACCCTGAACGACGCGCTGCTTCCCTATCTCGCCCTGGTCGTGGGCCTGGCGTTCCTGCTGCTGATGGTGGTCTTCCGTTCGATCCTCGTCCCGCTCAAGGCGGCCCTGGGCTTCCTCCTCTCGGTGACGGCGGCGCTCGGCGCGGTGGTGGCGGTCTTCCAGTGGGGCTGGCTCGCCGATGTCTTCGGCGTCGACCAGCCGAGCCCGATCATGAGCACGATGCCGATCTTCATGATCGGTGTGGTCTTCGGCCTCGCCATGGACTACGAGGTGTTCCTGGTGACCCGCATGCGGGAGGCGTACGTCCACGGGGCGCGACCCTCCGAGGCCGTCGTCACCGGCTTCCGCTACGGCGGCAGGGTGGTGGCCGCGGCCGCCGTCATCATGATCAGCGTGTTCTCCGGCTTCATAGTGGAGGACAACGACTTCATCAAGATGATCGGCTTCGGCCTGGCGGCCGCCGTGCTCTTCGACGCCTTCATCGTCCGTATGACGATCGTGCCCGCCCTGTTCGCGCTGCTCGGCAAGAGCGCCTGGTGGCTGCCGCGCTGGCTCGACCGGCTGCTCCCCAACCTCGACGTCGAGGGCGAGAAGCTCCACCGCACCGCCACCTCCGGCCGGCTGTCGGCTCCCCGCCGCGAGCGCGAACTCGTCGACTAGCGTCCCCGGTCGACTCCGTCGACCAGCATCAGACCCCAGCGGCTCCGCGTCGCTGGGGTCTGTTCCGGCTTGCCGCGACGAGGCGTCGCCGGATGAACGAGCCCATGTGTCGGCCCTCCGCCACGCGGACCCCCGCGCGGGTCAGCCCTGTTCGCGGAAGTGGGTCTCCGGCATCACGTTGTCGTGCTCCCTGGGCTCCTTCGTGCCGAAGCGGGCCCACACCAGGAACACGCCCAGCCCAACGGTCAGCAGACCCACCGGTATGAGCACCGCGAGAACCCATTCGGGCATGGCGCCTCCCCCTTCGTCGTCGTTTCGGGCAGGGGTCCCTTCCCCCGTGCCCGGAGTGGCCGAACCTCAGGGCAGAGCACGGCGTGGCTCCGGAGTCGTGGTCTTGGCCGGAGGGGTGTCCTCCGTGAGGAGCTGGGCGAGGAGGAGACCCGTGGCGCGGTGGCTCAAGGAGTGGGCGGCGGTGAGGAGACGAGGGTGCTGGTGTGCCGGAAGGGAAAGGGCGACGCTCGTGGCCCGGCCGGGCAGCCCGAGTGAGTACGCGACGCACACCTCCGTCCTGGAGTATTCGAGCAGGTCGAACTGGGCGGCGTACGGGCCGTGTCCGTCGAGGGTCTCGATCAGGGCGCGCGGGTTGGTGATGGTGCGATCGGTGAGCGGGATCGAGGGGTGGCGGGCGAGATGGTCCATGCGGGAGTCGAAGTCGAGCTGGGCCAGGAGACTCTTGCCGACGGCACTGGCGTGACCGGTGTCGGTGAACGGAGCCCACTCGTCGACCGGCGGGGCGGTCGCGCTGTGCGCGGCCTCGTGGATACGGATCTCGCCGTCCGTGTAACTGCTGAGGTAGACGGCGGCGTCGAGTTCGTCGCGCAGACCGGCCAGGGTCTTCTTGAGCAGCAGGCGGCCGGGTTCGGGTTCGGTGACCAGCTCCATGACCGGCCCGGGGTGGTGGACGCCGGCGACGGTGACGACCAGTCCCTGGCCGCGGAGCCATTCCAGGAGCAGGGCGGTCGCGTTCAGGGACATCCCCGCGCGCTGCGCGAGGGCGCGCGTGTCCGCGCCGCCCGCGCCCACGATCAGGTGGAGCAGGTCCCTGGCACGTTGGGTGGCCTGCCATCTGGCCGGGACCACGGCGGGGGAGCGGTGCCGCCTGGCCATGTCGTGGAGGACGGCCGGCCGCAGGGCGTTCGCCGACCACCAGGGCTCCTCGGCGCGCCTGCCCGTACCGGCAGCGCCCATGGGGCCGGACGGCTGGAGCGGCGTGGCGGCGGTGGAGGTCTCGGCGGGCAGCTCCGGCAGGGGGAGAGCCGGCCCGGACCGCTGTCCGCCCGGCAGCGCGCTCAGCCGCGGCCGGCTGCTCTCCGCCCCGGCGGCGGCGCCGGCCGGGTGGCGGTAGTCGCTCGGTACCTGCGGCGCCGGTACGAGGAAGAGCTGGGGCTGCGCGTCGAGTTCCCCGGCCGCGACGGCCGGTGCCTCCTCGGCGCCCGATACGAACGACGTACCGTCGGCCGCCGCCCCCGGAAGGGGAGCCTCGGGCTCGACGGGGGGCAGCGCGCAGAGCAGGTGCTCGGACACGCCGAGCCGGGTGCGGACCTCCTCGAAGAACTCGGTGTCCTCGCACAGGAGAGTCGCCGTCCCGCCCGCCGGGCGCCGGTTCCCGAGCGCGGCAAGGAGCCGGGCCGCGTCCCCGTGTCCGTGCCGGGCCGCCTCGGCGACGAGGTAGCTTCCGTCGTCGGCCCACTCCCCGCCGGCCCGCAGCGCGACCACGGCGAGCCGGAACAGGGCTCCCGGGTGACCGACGGCCGCGGCCTCGCCCAGCCACTGCGCCGCGCTCGTCAGTTCGTCCCGGCCGAGGGCCTTCGATCCCAGCCGGTAGAGCGAGTTCGCCCGCTCGCGTTCCTCGCGGCCCGCCCCGTACGTCTCGGCGAGCGGGCCGAACGCCCCGTCGGGCCGGTCCCAGAAGTCCGGGGGCCCGGCGAGCCGGTTCATCAGTTCCACGAGCCCGGCCGGGACGTCCGGCGCCGGGCGGCCGCCGCCGGCCTCGTTGAAGCGGCTCACAACGTCACCTGTCCTTCTTCAAGCATCGTGTCGTCCTTCGGTGCTCGTCGCGGATGAACGCGCCAAGGGCGTCCCGCAGTTCGGCCACCGCCTTGTGCCGCTCCCGGTGGAGTCGGTCCGCCCGCATGCCGAGCGAGGCCGCGATCTGCACGTCGCTGAGCCCCTGGCTCTGGAGCCGTACGACCTGGCGCCGCCGGCTCTGCGGCATCGCGTCGATGGCGGGCAGCACCAGGTCCTTCAAGGGGTCGAACTCGCCGACCGCCTGGCGCTGTTCGGGCAGCGAGACCGTCAGGCCGTCGCCCGCCAGCTCCAGCCTCCCCTCGCTGCGGAGCCGGTCCCGTGCCAGGTTCCACGCGGCGGCCCGCAGATAGGCCGGGACGTTCACCTTCTCGTCGAGTTCGCCCTTCGCGGCCTTGCGCGCCACCCGCAGGAACGCTTCCTGCGCCACGTCCTGGCAGGCCTGGAAGGAGAGCTTGTCGTCGGCCCGCCGCCGCAGGAAGAGCGGCTCCCGGTCCATGAACAGCGCGTAGTGGTCGTACAGCCGCTGTCCGACCCCGCGGTCCACCGCGCGTGGTGGTGCCTGCCTCGTCTCGCCGTCTACCACGGGGCGTGCTCCTTCGCCGAGGACGGGCGGCAGGCCCCGTCCGACACCACCACGACCTCGACGGTGACGTGCGGGGCCGCCCCGGCGTGCCCGGACTCCCGCGTCGAGGAAGCCGGTGCGTCCCGCGGGTCGGTGGCGGGCCGCTCGGTGCCACCCCTGGACCGCCGCCGGTCCACGTACAGGTGCACAGCGGCGGCGAGCCCGGGGATCACCACGCTCGTCAAAGCCGGGGCGAGCCCGGTCCACTCGAAGGGCGCCGTCATCTGAGTCGTTCTCCATCTGCTTCGAAGGGGACGCAGGTGCGCGCCCTTGCCTCACAGACGGCCGACGACGGCCGGTTCTCCCCTCAGGACCGCAATGCTCCGAAAGTGATCGGAAGGCTGAGCGGAATTGACCGACCTTGCCCCAATCACCCCAGGTCCACGCCGGGATTAGGTTAGGCTAACCTGTGCGGCGTGAGAGTTGGTGAAGAAAGTCCGCAGGCCACGTCCGTACGCGGTCATGCGCTGTCGGCCACTGATGTCACCGTCGCCTACGACGGTGTCGATGTCGTGCACGGCGCGTCCGTGACACTGCGGCCCGGCGACGTGACCGTGCTGGTCGGCCCGAACGGCAGTGGCAAGTCCACGCTCCTGCGGACGATCGCCCGGTTGCAGCGGCCCCGCAATGCCGCCCTGACCATCGACGCGGACACGGACGGCCTCGCCCTGACGCCCCGCGAGTTCTCCCGGCACGTCGCCCTGCTGACGCAGGGTCGCCCCACGCCCAGCGGGCTGACGGTACGGGACGTGGTCGAGTTCGGCCGCTATCCGTACCGAGGCCGCTGGGGCAAGGCCGACCCGGGCGGCCGGGCCGCCGTCGACCGCGCGCTGCGCATGACAGGCGTCGAGGAGTTCGCCGAGCGGGGCGCCGAGCACCTCTCCGGAGGACAGCTCCAGCGCGTCTGGCTCGCCGGCTGTCTCGCCCAGGAGACCGGCGTGCTCCTCCTCGACGAACCCACCACCTACCTCGACCTGCGGTACCAGATCGAACTCCTCGACCTCATCCGCGACCTGGCCGACGACCACGGCATCGCCGTCGGCGTCGTCCTGCACGACCTGGACCAGGCCGCGGCCGTCGCCGACCGGATCGTGCTGCTCCGGGCGGGACGGATCATCGCCGAAGGCCGCCCCGAGGACGTCCTGACCGCACCACGGCTCACCGACACCTACGGCATCCGCATCGAGGTCGACACCGACCCCTCGACAGGCCGGCTGCGCACCCGCGCGATCGGCCGCCACCACACGCGAAGCGAAAGGCTCAGCCCCACCTCATGAGACGCCTCCTCCTCACCGCCGCGGTCGCCACCGCGGCGGCGCTCACCCTGACCGCCTGCGGCACGACCGAGCCCGCCAAGGACGACGCGAAGAAGTCCGCCGAGCCGATCACGCTCACCGACGACACCGGCGCCAAGGTGGAGCTCGACGGCCCCGCGAAGAAGGTCGTCGGCACCGAGTGGAACGTGGTCGAGACCCTGATCTCCCTCGGTGTCGACCCCGTGGGCGTCGCCGACGTCAAGGGCTACAAGACCTGGGACTCCGCCGTCCCGCTGAAGAACGACCCCAAGGACATCGGCACGCGCGGCGAGCCGAGCGTCGAGACCATCGCCGGCCTGAAGCCCGACCTCATCGTCGCCACCAGCGACCTGCCGCCGGCCGCCGTGAAGCAGCTGCGCGGGATCGCCCCGGTCCTGAACCTCACGGCCGCCGACGCCGCCGACCCCATCGGCCGGATGACGAAGAACCTCGACGCCATCGCGAAGGCCACCGGCACCACGGCGCAGGCCGACACGCTCAAGAAGGGCTTCGACGCGAAGCTCGCCGAGGGCAGGAAGGCCCTGGCCGACGCCGGGCTCGCCGGCGCCAAGTACGCCTTCGCCGACGGCTACCTCGTCTCCAACCAGGTCCAGATCCGCCCCTTCACCAGCGGTTCGCTCATCGGCGCCGTCAACGAGAAGCTCGGCCTGAAGAACGCCTGGACGGTCAAGGGCGACCCGGCCTACGGCCTCGGCACCACCGACGTCGAGGGCCTCACCAAGCTCGGTGACGGCGTGCACTTCGCGCACATCAGCAACGACGGCGACGCGAGCAGCAACCCCTTCGAGGGCGCCCTGGCCAAGGACAAGGTGTGGACCTCGCTGCCGTTCGTGAAGAAGGGCGACGTGCACCGGCTGCCCGACGGCATCTGGATGTTCGGCGGCCCCGAGTCGATGAACCAGTACGTCGACTCCGTCGTCAAGGCGCTGACGAAGTAACCCCCATGGCCGTCACCGCACCTTCCTCCGCCGCCCTCCCGTCGGCGGCCGCGTCCCGGTCGGGCGCGGCCGCGGTGACGGCCGTACTCCTCCTCCTCGTCGGGGGCCTCGCCCTCGTCGACATCACCCAGGGCACCGCCGCCGTCGGCGCCGCCGAGGTGTGGAAGGCGTTCACGGGCCAGGCCGACCCGGCCGACGCGTCCGTCGTCATCGCCTCCCGCCTGCCGAGGATGGCCGCGGGGCTGTTCGTCGGAGCCGTCCTCGGCATCGCGGGCGCCGCCCTCCAGGCCGTCAGCCGCAACGTGCTCGCCTCGCCCGACACCCTCAGCGTGAACGCGGGCTCCTACCTGGCCCTTGGGGCCGTCTCCGCGAGCGGGCTCTCGCTCCCGCTGCTCGCCTCCTCCGGCGTCGCCTTCGTCGGCGGCCTCGTGGCGGCGGCCGTCGTCCTCGGGCTCTCCGGCCTCGGCGCCGGCACCGTCCGGCTCGTGCTCGCCGGCAGCGCCCTCACCCTCGGCCTGACCGCCGTGACCGAGGGCCTGATCCTGCTCTTCCCCCAGGAGACGGAAGGCCTCTACACCTGGAACCAGGGCAGCATCTCCCAGAACGGCTTCGACGGCGTCCTGCAGATGGCGCCGGTCGGCCTCCTCGGTCTCGTCGGACTGCTGCTGGTCTCCCGCAAGGTCGACGCCCTGGCGCTCGGCGACGACGCCGCCCGCGGCCTCGGCGTCCCGGTGCGCGCCACCCGCGTCACCGCCGTCGTGCTCGCCGCGCTCCTGTCGGCGGCCGCGGTCACGCTCGCCGGACCGATCGGCTTCGTCGGCCTGTGCGCCCCCGCCCTCGTGCGGCCCCTCGTCCGCCGGTTCCGCTCCTTCTCCCGTGCGCGGGCTGCCCTGCCGATCGCCGGTCTCGCCGGCGCCGCCCTCGTGCTCGGCTCGGACGTGCTGCTGCGCGCCGTCATCCCGGCGGACACGGCGGTCGCCGTGCCGACGGGTGTCGTCACCAGCCTGGTCGGCGCGGTCTTCCTGATCGCGATGGCGACGCGGGTACGGGACACCGCCGGAGCCGCCGCCGTCGACCGGCTGCGCATCCGCAGCAGGGCCGTCTTCCTGACCACCACCACCGTCCTGGTCGTCGCCCTCGTGGGCGTGACGATCGCCGCCGTCCTTCTCGGCGACAGCAAGCTGCTCCTCGGCGACGTCGCCAACTGGGCGCAGGGCAACGCCGGCAGGACCGTCTCCTTCGTCCTCGACACGCGCGTGCCCCGGGTCCTCGCGGCGCTCCTGGCCGGCGCGGCACTCGCCCTGGCCGGAACGCTCGTCCAGGCCGTGACCCGTAACCCGCTCGCCGAGCCCACGACGTTGGGCGTGTCCGGCGGCGCCGCACTCGGCGCCGTCCTCCTCGTCACGTCGGTGCCGCTGGCCGCCTCGTGGAGCGTGGCCGGTGCCGCGTTCGCGGGCGCCGCCGTCAGCTCCCTCATCGTCTTCGGACTGGCCGCGCGGGGCGGTTTCCAGCAGAACCGGCTCGTGCTCGTCGGCTTCGGCGTCGCCACCGGCTCGGCGGCGCTGATCAGCCTGCTCATCGTCCTCACCGACCCCTTCAACGCGACCAAGGCCCTCACCTGGCTGTCCGGTTCCACCTACGGGCGGACCATGCCGGACATCGTGCCCCTCGCGGTCGTGCTCACCGTGGGCGTGGCCGTCGCGTTCGCGCGGCGTACGGAGCTCGACCTCGTCTCCCTCGACGAGGACACCCCCCGGCTCCTCGGCCTGAGTCTCGGGCGGGGCCGCCTGGGCTTCCTCGTGCTGAGTGTCCTGCTCAGCGCCACGGCCGTCGCCGCCGCGGGCACGATCGGCTTCGTGGGCCTCGTCGCCGCGCACGCGGCCCGCGCCCTCGTGGGCAGGCAGCACGCGCGCGTGGTCCCGGTCGCGGTCCTCCTCGGTGCCGTACTCGTCTGCACGGCGGACCTGTTGGGCCGCACGGTGATCGCGCCCGGCCAGCTCGGCGCCGGACTGATGACGGCCGTGATCGGCACGCCGTACTTCCTCCACCTACTGGTCCGCAGCCGTCGGTGACGACGGCGGCCGCATGGCCGAGAGCCCCGCCCCCGGAGACGTTCCCAGGGCGGGGCTCAGGCGTTTCAGCGGCCGCGTCAGCCTCCGACGTAGGCCGCGAGGTGCTCGCCGGTGAGGGTGGAGCGGTCGGCGACGAGCTTGGCGGGCGGGCCCTCGAAGATGACCTTGCCGCCGTCGTGACCGGCGCCCGGGCCGAGGTCGATGATCCAGTCGGCGTGCGCCATCACGGCCTGGTGGTGCTCGATGACAATCACCGACTTGCCGGAGTCGACCAGCCGGTCGAGCAGGCCGAGCAACTGCTCCACGTCCGCGAGATGGAGCCCGGTGGTCGGCTCGTCGAGGATGTAGACACCGCCCTTGTCGGCCATGTGGGTGGCGAGCTTGAGCCGCTGCCGCTCGCCGCCGGACAGGGTGGTGAGCGGCTGGCCGAGGGTGAGGTAGCCGAGCCCGACGTCGGAGAGCCGTTCGAGGATCGTGTGCGCGGCGGGTGTCCGCGTCGCGCCCTCGCCGAAGAACTCCTCGGCCTGCGTCACGGACATCGCGAGCACCTCGCTGATGTCCCGCCCGCCGAGCTTGTACTCGAGCACCTCCGCCTGGAACCGCTTCCCCTCGCAGTCCTCGCAAGGGGTGGCGACGCCCGCCATCATCGCCAGGTCGGTGTAGATGACCCCGGCGCCGTTGCAGGTGGGGCAGGCGCCCTCGGAGTTGGCGCTGAAGAGCGCCGGCTTGACGCCGTTCTCCTTCGCGAACGCCTTACGGATCGGGTCGAGCAGACCGGTGTACGTCGCCGGGTTGCTGCGCCGTGAGCCACGGATCGGGGCCTGATCCACCGACACCACGGTCTCACCGGCCGGAATCGACCCGTGGACGAGGGAGCTCTTGCCGGAGCCCGCGACGCCGGTGATGACGACCAGCGCCCCCAGCGGAATGTCGACGTCGACGTTGCGCAGGTTGTTCGCCGTCGCGCCGCGGATCTCCAGCGCGCCGACGGGTGTACGCACCGTCTCCTTGAGGGAGGCGCGGTCGTCGAGATGGCGGCCGGTGATCGTGTCCCCGGCCCGCAGCCCCTCCACGGTGCCCTCGAAGCAGACGGTGCCGCCGCCCGTACCGGCGCCGGGACCGAGGTCGACGACATGGTCGGCGATCGCGATCGCCTCGGGCTTGTGCTCGACGACGAGGACGGTGTTGCCCTTGTCGCGCAGCCGCAGCAGCAGGTCGTTCATCCGCTGGATGTCGTGCGGGTGCAGGCCGATCGTCGGCTCGTCGAAGACGTACGTGACGTCGGTGAGCGACGAGCCGAGGTGCCGGATCATCTTGACGCGCTGCGCCTCGCCGCCCGACAGCGTGCCGGCCGGCCGGTCGAGGGCGAGGTATCCGAGCCCGATCTCCACGAAGGAGTCCAGGGTCCGCTGGAGCGCTTCGAGCAGCGGCGCCACCGACGGCTCCTTGAGACCGCGGACCCACTCGGCGAGGTCCCGGATCTCCATCGCGCACGCGTCCGCGATGCTGATCCGCTTGATCTTCGAGGACCGTGCCCCTTCGCTGAGCCGGGTGCCGTCGCACTCCGGGCAGGTGGTGAAGGTGACCGCCCGCTCCACGAAGGCCCGGATGTGCGGCTGCATCGATTCCTTGTCCTTGGACAGGAACGACTTCTGGATCTTGGGGATCAGCCCTTCGTACGTGAGGTTGATGCCGTTGACCTTGATCTTGGTCGGCTCCCCGTAGAGGAAGGCCTGCATCTCCTTCTTGGTGTACTTGCGGATCGGCTTGTCCGGGTCGACGAAGCCGGACTGGGCGTAGAGCTGCACGGTCCACTGGCTGTCCGACTTCCAGCCGGGGATGGTGAAGGCGCCCTCGGCCAGCGACTTGGAGTCGTCGTAGAGCTGCGTGAGGTCGATGTCGGAGACCTTGCCCCGCCCCTCGCAGCGCGTGCACATCCCGCCCGTGCGCTGGAACGTCGCCTTCACGGTCTTGGTCTTGGCGGCACCCCGGTCGACGGTGATCCCGCCGCTCGCCCGGACCGACGCCGTGTTGAAGGAGTACGCGCTCGGCGGGCCGATGTGCGGCTTGCCGAGCCGGCTGAACAGGATGCGCAGCATCGCGTGGGCGTCGGTGGCGGTGCCGACCGTCGAGCGCGGGTCGGCGCCCATCCGCTGCTGGTCGACGGTGATCACCGTCGTCAGGCCTTCGAGGACGTCGACCTCGGGGCGGGCGAGGGTCGGCATGAAGCCCTGGACGAAGGTGCTGTACGTCTCGTTGATCAGCCGCTGCGACTCCGCCGCGATCGTGTTGAACACCAGCGAGCTCTTGCCCGAGCCGGAGACTCCGGTGAAGACCGTCAGCCGGCGCTTCGGGATCTCGATGCTGACGTCCTTGAGGTTGTTCTCGCGCGCGCCGTGCACGCGGATCACGTCGTGACTGTCGGCACCGTGCGGCGCGGGCGGCTGCGCGCCCTTCCTCGTGGCCATGCTGATCGTGCTCTCCATCCGTGAGGCGGGCCGCGCACCACGCGGCCGCCGTCCGTCCCTCCGGCCGTCTTTCCGACGCGCCGTCCGTCGGTCCTTCCGGCGCGCCGACCTTCAGCCGTCCGTCCCACCCGGTTCTACGTCGCGGGGAGGCCGGAGGCAACGGTTCAGCGCCGCGCCGTCACGCTCACCGGTCCTGAACCAGCCCCAGCACGTTGCCGTCGGCGTCCGTGAACGTGGCCACCAGTCGGCCGCCACCGACGTCCTTGGGCGCGTCCTTCACGGTCGCACCGGCGGCCGTCACCTCGGCCAGCTTCGCCTCGATGTCCGTGACGTGCCAGTAGGCCACCGGCGAGGTCATCCCCTGCGGGCCGCCGTTCGGGACGAGCCCGATGTGCTGGCCCTCGGCGTCGAAGCCGACGTAGTAGTCGCTGTCGGCCTGAGGCCGGATGCCGAGCAGCGCGGCGTACACCTCCTTGGCCTTCGCCAGGTCGGACACGGGGTGCAGCACGGTCTTGATGCCCTGGGTGGGGGTGCCGGTCATGATCGCTCCTGAGGACGTGGGTCGCCCGGACCCGGTCGGTTTCGTGCGGACATCGGCCCTCCGACGCCACGCCAGCCACGCTACGTGCGGCCCGGGGACGGCGCTTCTCGATTCCTGACCGGTTCGACCGCGCCAGGATCGAGGCCGAGGACGGTGAGAAAGGCGGTCGCCGCCGGGGTACGGCCGACGGCGCTCCAGACGGCGTACTCGACGCGGGTCGGCGCGTCCGTGACCGCGATCGTGGTGACGCCGGTCAGCTGGTGCACGTACATGGACGGGAGCAGGGCGACCGCCAGGCCCTGGCCGACCAGGCGGGCCATGAAGAGGTCCGCCGTCGTCACCTCGAACGCCACCTCGCGGGCGAGGCCCGCCGCCGCGAAGGCGAGGTCGGACTGGACGCGCCCGGCCGTCCCGGCCGGAAGGTCCACGAAGGCCTCCGAGGAGAGCCGGCGCAGGTCCACCTCCGGCTCGCCGGCGAGGGGATGGTCCGGGGCGACCACGGCGACCAGCCGGTCGTGGGCGAGGACATGGGCGGCCACACCGCGCGGCGGCGGCGCCGTGCTGGGCAGCCCCAGGAACGCCACGTCGAGGACGCCTTCGCGGACCTGCTCGGCGAGATCCTCGCTCGCACCCACCTTCAGGCCGATGCGCACCTGCGGGTAGCGCCTGCGGAACGTGCGCAGCGCCCCGGGGACGTCGACCGCCGCGACGGTCGGGATCAGGCCCACGGCGAGCCGGCCGCGTACCTCGCCGACGGCAGCGGCGACCTCGGCCGCCGCCCGCTCGGCGGCCTCCAGACACTGGCGGGCGGCCGGAAGGAACGCCGCCCCGGCCGGGGTGAGGCGCACCCTGCGGCTCGTACGGTCGAAGAGCCGCGCGCCCAGCTCCCGCTCCAGGCGCGCGATCTGATGGCTGAGGGCGGACTGGACGACCAGGCACCGTTCGGCGGCCCGGGTGAAGCTGTTCATCTCGGCGACGGCGACGACGTACCGCATCTGTTGGAGGTCCACCGATCCATCGTGGATCGTGATGGATCACGTGACAAACATGTGTTGGACTCATCGATCTCTGCCGCCCGAGACTGCGGGCATGACAAGCCCCCTCCTGTCCCGCACCCTTCCTGACGGCGCTCGCGCCCGTCTCCTGGGGCACCTTCTACGTCGTCACCACCGAGCTCCTGCCGCCCGCGCACCCCCTGTTCGCGGGGCTCATGCGGGCGTTGCCCGCCGGTCTGGTCGCGCTGGCGATCGGCCGGACGTTGCCGCGTGGGGCGTGGTGGGGGAAGGCCGCCGCGCTCGGCGTCCTGAACATCGGGCTGCTCTTCCCGCTGCTGACCATCGCCGCCGAGCGCCTTCCCGGAGGCGTGGCGGCGACCCTGGCGGCGGCCCAGCCGCTCGCGGTCGCCGTGCTGGCCGTGGTGGTCCTCCGGGAGCGCCTGTCCGTCTGGCGGCCGGCCTGGGGGCTGGTGGGCGTGGCAGGTGTCGGCCTGGTGGTGATCGGGCCGAGCGCGGGGTTCGACCTCGTCGGTGTCCTCGCCGGCCTCGCCGGCGCGGCCACGATGGCGCTCGGGGTGACGCTCACCAAGCGCTGGGGGCGCCCCGCCGGAGTGGGCCCCACCGCGTTCGCCGGCTGGCAACTCACCGCAGGCGGCCTGTTCCTGCTGCCGCTCACCTTCCTCGTCGAGGGGGCGCCGCCCGCGATCGGTCTTCCCGCCGCCCTCGGCCACCTCTGGCTCGGCCTGGTCGGCGGCCTGATCGCCTTCGTCCTGTGGTTCCGCGGCGTCACCACGCTCCCCGTCACCTCCGTCGCGGTGCTCGTCCTGCTCTCCCCGCTGGTCGCCGCCGTGCTTGGCGCCGCCCTGCTCGGTCAGACCCTGGGACCGGTCCAGCTCCTCGGTTTCGGGCTCTGCCTCGCCGCGATCGTCGCCGCGCAACTGCCCGCGCCGGCCGCCCGCAGGGCGCCCGCCTGACCGGGCGCAGTCGCAGGGCGGCCGCCTGAACTGCGTAAACGTCGAGCCTCCGGGCCGGGGCGATTCACCCGCTTGCCGGTCATCCGGTTGCGGCTAATGTCGTATTAAGGCCACATGTGCACCCCCTTGGCTCCTGTGCTCTCCCGGTGACGGGACAGGGGGGCGTACGGAAGGAGCCCCCCATGATGCGCACATTGCGTGGCGCGATCGCCCTTGCCGGAGCCGCCGCCCTGTCCCTGGGCGCGGTCTCCATGAGTGGCGCGGCCCAGCCGGGCGCGGCCACAGCGGCGCAGGGCGAAGTGAAGATCGGCCTGCTGCTCCCGGAGAGCAAGACCACGCGCTACGAGAAGTTCGACCGGCCGTACATCGAGCAGAAGATCAAGGAACTGGCGCCCGACGCGCAGATCGACTACTACAACGCCGCCGAGAGCGCCACCACCCAGCAACAGCAGGTCAACACCGCGCTCGCCAAGGGCAACAAGGTGCTGATCCTGGACGCCGTGGACTCCAAGTCCATCCAGTCCTCCGTGCAGAAGGCCAAGGACGCCGGCGTCAAGGTCGTCGCGTACGACCGGCTCGCGCAGGGACCCGTCGACGCCTATGTCTCGTACGACAACCGCAAGGTCGGCGAGTTGCAGGGCCAGGCGCTCCTCGACGCGCTCGGTGACAAGGCCGAATCCGGCCAGATCGTGATGCACAACGGCTCTCCCACCGACCCCAACGCCGCCGAGTTCAAGGCCGGTGCGCACTCCGTCCTCGACGGCAAGGTGAAGATCGGCAAGGAGTACGACACTCCCAACTGGGACCCGAACAACGCCAACCAGCAGATGGCGGGCGCCATCAGCGCCCTGGGCAAGGAGAACATCGTCGGCGTGTACTCGGCCAACGACGGTCTCGCCGCCGGTATCGCCACCGCCCTCAAGGCGGCCGGCATCAACGTCCCGTTGACCGGTCAGGACGCCCAACTCGACGCCATCCAACGGATCCTCCTCGGCACCCAGACCATCACGGTCGAGAAGCCGTACAAGCCGGAGGCCGACATCGCCGCCACCATGGCCGTCGACCTCGCCGAGGGCAAGGAACTCCCCGACTCCCTGACGCCCACCACCGTCACCAGCGGCAGCGGGCAGAAGGTCCCGGCCAACCTGCTGACACCGATCGTGGTGAACAAGGACAACATCAAGGACACGGTCGTCAAGGACGGGCTGTACACGGTCCAGGAGATCTGCACACCCACCTACGCGGACGCCTGCAAGCAGGCCGGACTGGAGTAGCCCTGGAGCCCGGGGCCTCGGATCCCGTGGCCCCGGGCCTCGGAGCCCTGTCCGAGCATCCGCGCAGCAACGCAACGGGGGCCGGGTAGGAGGCGGTTGACGGTGCCCGAAACACCTGTGCTCAGTCTGCG
Organism: Streptomyces sp. NPDC054975; assembly: GCF_053609105.1. NCBI lineage: Bacteria > Bacillati > Actinomycetota > Actinomycetes > Kitasatosporales > Streptomycetaceae > Streptomyces > Streptomyces sp. NPDC054975. The sequence goes on along the minus strand of NZ_JBSGWV010000001.1, from coordinate 105,687 downwards.
GGGGATCTCCAAGAGGTTCGGAGCGGTGCAGGCCCTCACGGACTTCGACCTGGACGTCCACCCCGGCGAGGTCGTCGCGCTCGTCGGCGACAACGGCGCCGGCAAGTCGACCGCCGTCAAGGCGATCGCCGGGGTGAACCCGCCGGACGAGGGCGTCATCGCCTGGGAGGGCCGCCCGGTCACCGTCCACCGGCCCCACGACGCCCAGAACCTCGGTATCGCCACCGTCTACCAGGACCTGGCGCTCTGCGACAACCTCGACGTCGTCGGCAACCTCTTCCTCGGCCGTGAACTCAGGCGCTGGGGCGTGCTCGACGAGGTCGGCATGGAGCAGCGTTCGCGCGAACTGCTCGACACCCTCTCCATCCGCATCCCCAGCGTCCGCATCCCCGTGGCCTCCCTCTCGGGCGGCCAGCGCCAGACCGTGGCGATCGCCCGCTCCCTGATCGGCGAACCGAAGGTCGTCATCCTGGACGAGCCGACCGCCGCGCTCGGCGTGGAGCAGACCGCCCAGGTCCTCGACCTTGTCGAGCGGCTCCGCGAACAGCGCCTGGGCACCATCCTGATCAGCCACAACATGGTGGACGTGATGGCGGTCGCCGACCGTATCGCCGTCCTGCGCCTCGGCCGGAACAACGGCTTCTTCGACCGGCGCTCCACCACCACCGAGGAGATCATCTCCGCCATCACCGGGGCGACCGACAGCGCGGTCACGCGCCGCCAGGCCCGCAAGCGGGAGGAGGGGGAGCGATGAGGCGCGACCGAGGCCGCCACGAGCCCTCCGGCCCGGGGCCCGGCGACGGCGCCGGCCAGGAACCGGCCCACGACGCCGTACCCGCCGTCGACACCCGGCTGATCGTTCGGGAGGAGGGCTTCAAGGGGTACCTCGGGGAGTTCAGGCGGAAGCTGCGCAGCGGCGAACTGGGCTCGCTGCCCGTCGTCGTCGCCGTGATCATCATCTGGACGGTCTTCGGCACGCTGGACAGCGCGTTCCTCTCCGCGCAGAACCTCTCCGACCTCAGCCAGCAGATCGTCGGCACCGGGATGATCGCGATCGGCATCGTCTTCGTCCTGCTGCTCGGCGAGATCGACCTCTCCGTCGGCTCCGTCAGCGGCCTGTGCGCCGCGCTCTTCGCCGTGCTCAACGTGCTGAACGGCATGAACGAGTGGCTGGCGCTGCTGGTCGCCGTCGCCGGCGGAGCGGCCGTCGGACTGATCCACGGCTTCTTCTTCGCCAAGGTCGGCGTGCCCGCGTTCGTCGTCACGCTCGCGGGCAACCTCGCCTGGAACGGCCTCATGCTGCAGGTGCTCGGCACCAGCGGCACGGTCAACATCCCGAGCGAGAGCGTCGTCTCGGAGCTGTACTCGACGATCTTCCGCAGCCCGGCCGCCGCCTACATCACCGCGGCCGTCGGCGTCGGGCTGTTCCTGGCGGCCTCGCTCCTCGACGCCCGGCGCCGCCAGCGCGCCAGGGTGCCGTTCCGGCCGATCGCCGAGATCGCGATCCGTACGGTCGTCATCGCCGCGATCGCCTTCGTCGCCGCCGCCATCCTCAACCAGTACCAGGGGCTGCCGCTGGCGCTCCTGATCTTCCTGATCCTCCTGGTGCTCCTCGACTTCGTGCTGCGCCGCACCTCGTACGGGCGGCAGATCTTCGCCGTCGGCGGCAACATCGAGGGCGCGCGCCGGGCGGGCATCAGCGTGCCGTTCGTCCGGATGAGCGTCTTCTCCATCGCCGGCACGATGGCGGCGATCGGCGGCCTCTTCCTGGCCGGGCAGATCCAGTCCGCGAGCCAGACCTCCGGCGGCGGCAACCTCCTGATGAACGTCATCGCGGCGGCCGTCATCGGCGGCACCAGCCTCTTCGGCGGACGCGGCTCGGTCTGGTCCGCCCTGCTGGGCGCGCTGGTGATCGGATCGATCCAGTCGGGCATGAACATCATGGGCGTCAGCAACGCCGTCCAGTTCATGATCACCGGATCGGTCCTGCTGGCCGCCGTGGTCGTCGACTCCCTGTCCCGCAGGAGCCAGAAGGCCGCCGGGCGCGCCTGAACACCACACGCCGCGCCGGTGCGGGGCCTCCAGGGGCGCCAGTTGGTGCTCGGCGAGGCGCGGCCCGCCCGCCGCGACGGTCCCTCGGCGGCGGTGGTGCGGGACCACCGCCAGCGGGAACGCTGCCGCGCGCGTAGGCTCGGGGGGGACAGGCGCGGTGATCGCACGCGACGGAGGGAACGGGCGCGGGCCATGAAGATCGATCTCACGGACACCACATCCAGCAAGATCAACAAAGCGATCGTCGAGGGCCGCCGGGCCGTCGGCACGCCCGCCGTCGGCATGGTGCTCACCCTCGTCATCGTCACCGACGAGGAGAACGCCTACGACGCGCTGAAGGCCGCCAACGAGGCCTCCCGCGAGCACCCGTCCCGCACGCTCGTCGTCATCAAGCGCCATGACCGTTCGGCCCGGCGGCGCAACGAGGCCCGCCTCGACGCGGACGTCCGCGTCGGCAGCGACGCCGGATCGGGGGAGACCGTCCTCCTGCGGATGTACGGCGAACTCGGCGCCCGCGCCGACTCCGTGGTCCTCCCGCTGCTCCTCCCCGACGCCCCCGTCGTCGTCTGGTGGCCGGTCGACGCGCCCGAGGTGCCGTCCACGGACCCGCTCGGCTCGCTCGCCCAGCGCCGCATCACCGACGCGTACGCCGTCGAGGACCCGCTCGCCGCGCTCGACGTCCGCGCCGCCTCCTACGCCCCGGGCGACACCGACCTCGCCTGGACCCGGCTCACCCCGTGGCGCTCGATGCTCGCCGCCGCCCTCGACCAGGCCCGGGCGACGGTCGTCTCGGCCGCCGTGGAGAGCGAACCGGACAACCCGAGCGCCGAACTGCTCGCCCGGTGGTTCGAGGACCGGCTCCAGGTCCCCGTCGAGCGGGTGGACACGGCCGGCCCGGTCGTCACCGCCGTACGCCTCGGCACGCCGGACGGCGAGATCCGCATCGACCGCCCCGAGGGCCCGGTCGCGCGGCTCTCCATCCCGGGCCAGCCCAGCCGGGTCCTCGCCCTGAAGGTCCGTACGACGGCCGAGCTGATCGCCGAGGAGCTGCGCAGGCTCGACCCCGACGAGGTGTACGCCTCGGCTCTGCGGAGGTCGCTCACTCCGACGGCGGCCGCCGCGTAGCGGGAGCGGCTCAGGCCGGGATGTCCGGCGACACCCCGTCACATTCCGTCCCTTGAGGAGTCGCCATGGAGACCCCCGTGCTCGTCCTCAACGGGCCCAACCTCAACCTGCTCGGTCTGCGCGAGCCCGCGATCTACGGCACGGACACGCTCGACGCGATCGAGCGGCTCTGCCACGACACCGGCGAGCGGCTCGGCCTCCGTGTCGACTTCCGGCAGTCGAACCACGAGGGCGTCCTCATCGACGCCGTCCAGGAGGCCCGCACCACCCACCGCGGCATCGTCATCAACCCCGCGGGGTACAGCCACACCTCCGTCGCGCTGCGCGATGCGCTGGCCGCCGTCGGACTGCCCGTCGTGGAGGTGCATCTGTCGAACATCCACCGCCGCGAGCCGTTTCGGCACCACTCGTACGTCTCCGGTGTCGCCGACGCCGTCATCTGCGGCGCCGGCGCCCAGGGCTACGCCCTCGCCCTCACTCACCTCGCCTCGCTGACCTCGAAGGGCTGAGGGGCCGGAGTCGGAACGATCCTCCCCTCGCGCATGGTGAGCACCCGGTCGCACATGTGCCGGACCGCCGCCATGTCGTGGGAGATGAACAGGCAACCGAGCCCGAGCCGGTCCTGGAGGTCGAGGAGCAGGTTGAGGACGCCGGCGCGCAGGGACGGGTCCAGGGCCGAGACCGGTTCGTCCAGGACGAGCAGCTCCGGAGAGCTCGCCAGGGCGCGGGCGATGCCGGCGCGCTGGCACTGCCCGCCGGAGAGCTCGTGCGGGAGCCGCTCGCCGAGCGCGCCGTCCAGGCCCACCATGTCGAGGAGTTCGGCCACCCGTTCCGGCCCGGTGGGCCGTGACCAGCGGCCCTGGACACGCAGCGGTTCCGCGATCTGGTCGCGGATCCGCCGCCGCGGGCTGAGCGAGCCGTACGGATCCTGGAACACCGGCTGGAGACGCGGCCGGACCGCTCGGATCCGGCGCTCGCTCAGGGCGCCCAGCTCCAGACCGTCGAACCGGACCTCGCCGCTGTGCGGTCTGCGCAGGCGCAGGACCGCGGCGGCGGTGGACGACTTCCCGCAGCCGGACGGGCCGACCAGGCCGACGGTCTCACCGGCGTCCACATGGAAGGAGACGCCGTCGACGGCGGTGGTCCCGCCGTGGCGTACCACCAGGTCGCGGACGTCGAGCAGAGGGCTCATACGGACTCCAGGGCGGCGTGGTGGCAGGCGACCTCGCGCCCGTCGAGGCGGCGGGGCGCGGGCCGTTCCGTCCCGCAGCGGTCGGTGGCGCGGACGCAGCGGGGAGCGAAGGCGCATCCCGCCGGCAGCTCGCCGGGGGTCGGCGGGCGGCCGGGAAGGGCCGGCAGCCGCGTGCGCGGAGCGGTCTCGGGGGTGGGGAGGGAGGCCAACAGGCCTGTGGTGTAAGGAGCGAGGGGCCGGGCGAGGATCCGCTCCACCGGCCCGTACTCGGCGAGCACCCCGGCGTACATGACCGCCATGCGGTCGGCGTGCGCCCGTACGACGTCGAGGTCGTGGGTGACCAGCACGAGCGAGGCCCCCCGTGCCGCACACCGTTCGCGCAACAGACCGAGGACCTTCCCCTGGGTCTCCGGGTCGAGCGCGGTCGTCGGCTCGTCGGCGACGACCAGGGCGGGTTCGTTCACCAACGCCATGGCGAGGACGGCGCGTTGCCGCATGCCGCCGGAGAACTCGTGCGGGTACGCACAGGCCTTGGCGGCGGGGATGCCGACCTCGGCGAGGGCGGACTCGGCGCGCCGCCGGGCCTCCTTCCTCGCCATCCCCTGCACGGACCGCAGGGCGAGGGCGAGTTGGTCGCCGACCGGGTGGACGGGAGAGAGGGCGGAGAGCGCGTCCTGCGGGACGAGCGCGAGCCGACGGCCCCGGTCGGCCGGCGTGACCGGGCAACCCCCGAGCAGCACCTCGCCGGAGACCGTCGCCTCGCGCGGGACCATCCCGAGCAGGGCGCGGGCCGTCAGCGACTTCCCCGCGCCCGACTCGCCCACGAGCGCCAGGACCTCACCGGCGCGGACCTCGAAGGACACGTCGCGGACCACGTCCACGCCGTCGAAACCGACGCGGAGCCCCTGGACCGAGAGCAGGGTGTCAGACCGGGACACGGGTCGCCTTCCTTCGCGGTGAAGCGGTACGGGTGGAGGTGTGGGTGCGCCGCACCGTCGTCCGGGAGAGGGTGACGGCGAGCGCGGCGAGCAGCGCGAGCGCGACCGCCGGCGCGAGGGCCGCCACCGGCGCCCGCTCCACGTAGTCGGCGGACTCGTCGAGGAGCAGCCCCCACTCCGGGGACGGCGGCTGGGCGCCGAGCCCGAGGAAGCCGAGCGAGGCGAGGGCGAGCGCGATGCCGGGCAGCCGCAGGACGGCGTGCCGGGCGACCGGCGCCGCCACCGACGGCAGGACGTGCCGCCCGAGGATCCACAACGGGCTCGCGCCCATCGCCCGCTGGGCCAGCAGGAAACCGGAGGCCCGGACCTCCTGGGTGAGCGCGGCGGCGTGGGCCGCCAGCGGTGGCCAGGAGACCAGCGTGACGGCGACCGTCGCGGCGCCGGTGCCGGGCCCCGTCGCGGCGGCGACCAGGATGCCGGCGACGACGGGCGGCACGGCGTTGGCGATGTCCGCGAGCCCGGAGGCCGGCCGCGGCAGGAAGCCGAGCGCCAGCGCCACCAGAAAGGCAGACATACAGACGACGGCGGCCGTGCCGACCGTCGACGCCGCGCCGTGCCCGAGCCGGGCGAGCACGTCCCGGCCCAGGGCGTCGGTGCCGAGCGGATGCGCCGGGGAGGGCGATGCGAGCCGGGCCGCGGTGTCGATCGCGTACGGCTCGCGCAGCAGACCCCAGCCGACCACGGCCACCAGGACCGCGCCGAGCACGACCGGCACGGCGACGGGGACCCGTACGGGACGGGCGGCGGGCAGCGTGAGCCCCGCGTCGCGCAGCGCGGGACCCAGCAGCCTGCGCCGCACGACGGCCGTGAGGGCGCCCGTCAGGACCCCGAGCGCGAGCAGCGCCAGGACCGCGCCCTGGAGCAGCGGCAGGTCCTGCGACTTGGCCGCGCCCAGAGCCGTACGGCCGAGACCGGGGACGGCGAAGACCGTCTCGACGGCGACCGCGCCGCCGGTCAGGCCGACCGCCACCATCCCGAACTGCGGGACCAGCGGCGGGAGGGCGCGGCGCACGGCCGCCGCGGCGATCACGGTCCGGCCGACGCCCGCACCGCTCCACAGCTCGACCCAGCGCTCGTCGAACACGGCAGGCAGCGCGTCGGCGACCAGCCGGCCGAGCAGCGCCCCCGCCGGAACGCCCAGGGCGAGCGCCGGCAGGACCAGGTGGGCCGGTCCGGCCCAGCCCGAGGTCGGGAACCAGCCGAGCCACACCCCGGCCGTGATCAACAGCCCGAGGGAGAGCAGGAATTCGGGGACGGCGGCGAGGACCGCGGCCAGGGCCCCTGTCGTACCCCGCCCGCGGACCAGGACGGGGACGGCGAGCGCAGCGCCGACCAGGAGCGCCACGACGAGGGCCGCGCCCATCAGCGTCAGGGAGACCTGGAGTCCGGCGGCCACCGACGGCAGGACGTCCGTACCGGAGACCCAGGAGACGCCGAGGTCGCCGCGGAGCAGGCCGCCCGCCCACCGTCCCAACAGGCCGAGCGGGCCCGCGTCGAGTCCCAGGTCCGCTCGGATTGCGGCCAGGGCCTCGGGCGTCGGCACCTGTTCGGCGGACCTGGCCCGCAGCACACCGAGCGCGGGGTCCGTGCCGGACAGCCACGGCAGCAGCCCGGTCACCGTCAGGACGGCGACCAGGCCGGCCGCCCTCGCGAGGGCCGCTCTCACTTGACGACGGTGTCGAGGGTGACGAGCTCACGCTCCCGGGGATCGTGCGCGGCGCCGCTCACGTTCGCCGCGTCGCCCTGGATGACGCGCTCGTGCAGCAGGGGCACGGCGGCGTCGGTGGCGAGCACCGCGGCCTCCGCGGTCATGACGGCCCGGCGCCGGGCGTCGCCCGTCGCGGTCTGGGCGGCAAGGACCAGCGCCCGGTCGACGGCCGGGTCGGCGAGCTGTGAGAGGTTGAAGGAGCCCTCGCCCGCGAAATCGCTGTACAGGTACGCGGCCGGGTCGCCGGAGTCGAGAACGGTGGCCCGGGACAGGACGAACGCGTCGAACTTCCCCGCCAGCGCGTCCGCCTCGATGTTCGCGTACTCGCGCACGTCGAGGGTGACGGTGAAACCGGCCGCCTGGAGCTGCTGTTGGAGCACCTGGGCGACCTCCGGAAGCTCGGCCCGGTCCGTGAAGGTGCCGATCGTGATCCGGGCCCCCTTCGGGACACCGGCCGCCGGGTGGGCGGCCTTTCCGCGCAGCTTCCCGGCCCAGGGCAGCGCGGGGCCGAGCAGCCCCTGGGCAACGTCGGCCCGGCCCTCGTACACGCCCGTGACGATCTGCCCCGCGTCGATCGCCTCGCGGGCGGCGGCGCGCAGCGCGGGGTCCTTGAACGGGCCGGATCCGGTGTTGAGGTACAGGGTGTTGGTGCGCGGCATCGGCACCTCGGTGATCAGCTTCCGGTCGAGCAGCGCGGCCTGCGAGACCGGTACAGCCTCGACGACATCGGCCTCGCCGCTGCGCAGGGCGGCGGCCCGCGCGGTGCCGTCCGGCACGAACTTCACGTCGATCCCGGAGGCCTTGGCCCTGCCGCCCCAGTAGGCGTCGTACCGGTTCAGAGTCGCGGAGGCGGTGCCGTTCACCGTGACCAGCTCGAAGGGGCCGGTGCCCGCGCCGACCGGGCTGACCGTCTTCCCCCGGTACGCCTTGGCGGCCAGGATCGACAGCTGTGGCGAGCTGAGGCGCTGCGGTACGAGCGGATCGGCGGCCGCCGTGGTGACGGTGACCGTGCGCGGGCCGGTGGCCCGGGCGGTGAGGTCGACGCCGTCGAGAATGCGCGGCTTGGGGGAGGCGCCGGCGGCGACGGTCAGGGACTTCACCACGGACTCGGCGGTGAGAGGGGTGCCGTCGTGGAAGGTGACGCCGTCGCGGAGCGTGAAGGTCCAGGTCCGGTCGGACTGCTTCCACGTCGTGGCCAGGGCGGGGACGGCGTTGCCGTCGCGGTCGAGCCGGACGAGCGTCTCGGCGGTGGACCAGCGCGACAGTTTGAAGGCGTCGTCCGACAGCGGGGAGAGCCCCGAGCGCGGGGGCTGCATCATCGCGACGCGCACGCGCGCGCCGTCGGATCCCTTCGCCTCGGTGCCGGTGGCCGAGAAGCAGCCGGTGAGCAGGGCGGAGGCGGCGCCGACGGAGAGGACGGTCAGCGGGGCGCGGCGGCGTGTGCGGGAGTGTGCGGGCAGGCGCAAGGGAGGTGCCCCCAACGGGAGGTGCGACAAGTGGTTGATCGCTTGACCATACCATCATGACAATCGTTTTCATTACGCCCCTCTCGGCGCCCTGCTCCGCGGGCCCCCGGCGCCCGGCGTGCAGTAACTCCTCCCAAGGCGGAGCATGAACGTGAGGAGGGTGGCCGCGGGGCGGCGACAGGAGGCTGCCATGCCCGACGCGCTCGTCACACTGAAGAACGTCGACAAGCACTTCGGCGCGCTCCATGTGCTCCAGTCCATCGACCTGACCGTCGGCCGGGGCGAGGTCGTCGTCGTCATCGGCCCGTCCGGCGGCGGGAAGTCGACCCTCTGCCGCGCCATCAACCGGCTGGAGGCCATCGACTCCGGCGAGATACTCATCGACGGCAAGCCTCTGCCCGCCGAGGGCCGGGAGCTCGCCGCGCTCCGTGCCGACGTCGGGATGGTCTTCCAGTCCTTCAACCTCTTCGCGCACAAGACCGTCCTCGAGAACGTCACCCTCGGCCAGATCAAGGTCCGCAAGAAAGACAAGAAGGCCGCCGAGCAGCGGGCCCGGCAGCTGCTCGACAGGGTCGGGGTCGCGACCCAGGCCGACAAGTACCCCGCCCAGCTCTCCGGTGGCCAGCAGCAGCGCGTCGCGATCGCCCGCGCGCTGGCCATGGATCCGAAGGTGATGCTCTTCGACGAGCCGACCTCCGCCCTCGACCCCGAGATGATCAACGAGGTCCTGGAGGTCATGCAGCAGCTCGCCCGGGACGGAATGACCATGGTCGTCGTCACCCACGAGATGGGCTTCGCCCGCTCCGCCGCCAACCGCGTGGTCTTCATGGCGGACGGCAGGATCGTGGAGGAGACGACACCCGAGCAGTTCTTCAGCAATCCCAGCAGCGACCGCGCCAAGGACTTCCTCTCGAAGATCCTGCACCACTGACCGCGGCCGCCATGCGCCCAGCAGCCCCAGGGGTGACCCCATGAACCCTCGCAAGCTCACCAAGGCCGGCGTCGCCGCGGCCGCCGCGCTCGCTCTCTCCTTCTCCCTGGCCGCCTGCGGCGACGACGGGAACGGCGGCTCGGGCGGGAGCGACGACAAGATCACCGTCGGTATCAAGTTCGACCAGCCCGGCGTCGGCCTGAAGACCCCGGACGGCACGTACACCGGCTTCGACGTCGACGTGGCGACGTACATCGCCCAGCAGCTCGGCCGCGATCCCGGTGACATCGAGTGGAAGGAGGCCAAGAGCGCCGACCGGGAGACGATGCTCCAGCGCGGCGACGTGGACTTCATCGCGGCTTCCTACTCGATCAACGATCAGCGGGAGGAGAAGGTCGACTTCGCCGGTCCGTACCTCCTGGCCCACCAGGACGTCCTGATCCGCGCGGACGACAACTCCATCACCAAGCCCGAGGACCTGAACAACAAGAAACTCTGCTCGGTCACCGGCTCCACGTCCGCGCAGAACGTCAAGGACAAGATCGCCCCCGACGCACAGCTCCAGGAGTACGGCGGCTACTCGGAGTGCCTCACCGGCCTGGAGAACGGTGTGATCGACGCCCTGACCACCGACGACGCGATTCTCGCCGGCTACGCCTCGCAGCCCGAGTTCGAGGGCAAGTTCAAGCTCGGCGGCTTCAAGCTGAGCAACGAGAACTACGGCATCGGAGTCCAGCAGGGCAGTGAGCTGAAGGCGCAGATCAACGACGCCCTGAAGAAGATGGTCGCCGACGGTTCCTGGGACGCGGCCGTGAAGAAGAACTTCGGCCCTGCCGAGTACAAGAACGAGCCCGCGCCGGAGATCGGCGTCGTCGTCAAGTAAGTGGGCCGCCGTGTTCGACTTCCTCGAAGGCTACGACCTGCTGGGAGCGTTCTGGGTGACGGTGCAGCTCACCGTCTACTCCGCGATCGGCTCCCTGATCTGGGGGACGCTGCTGGCCGCCATGCGCGTCAGCCCCGTCCCCCTGATGCGGGGCTTCGGCACCGCCTACGTGAACATCGTCCGTAACATCCCCCTCACGGTGATCATCGTCTTCACCTCGCTCGGCCTGTTCCAGACGCTCGGTGTCGACATGGGCGCCAAGGACTTCACCACGATCAACTTCCGGCTCGCCGTCCTCGGGCTGATCGCCTACACCTCCGCCTTCGTCTGCGAGGCCCTGCGCTCCGGCATCAACACCGTCCCCCTCGGACAGGTCGAGGCCGCCCGTGCCATCGGACTCAACTTCCCCCAGGTGTTGCGCCTGATCGTGCTGCCGCAGGCGTTCCGCTCGGTCGTCGGACCGCTGGCCAACGTCCTGATCGCCCTCACCAAGAACACCACCGTGGCCGCCGCCATCGGCGTCGCCGAGGCCGCCCTGCTGATGCGGGAGATGATCGAGAACGAGGCCCAGCTCATCCTCATCTCGCTGATCTTCGCGGTCGGCTTCATCTGTCTCACGCTGCCCATGGGGCTCTTCCTCGGCTGGGTGAGCAAGAAGGTGGCGGTGAAGCGATGAAGGAGAAGCCCACCGTCCTCTACGACCTGCCCGGTCCGCGCGCGAAGCGGCGCAACCTCCTCTACACCCTGCTGTTCCTGGTCGCCGTCGCCGGCCTGATCTGGTGGGTTCTGGCGACCCTCGCCGATCAGGGCCAGCTCGAATGGGCCAAATGGTCCCCGTTCTTCACGGACTCCCGCACCTGGTCGACGTTCCTCCTGCCCGCCTTGAAGAACACCCTCATCGCGGCCGCGCTCGCCGTGGTCATCGCCCTGCCGGTGGGCGCCCTCCTCGGCATCGGGCGGCTCTCCGACCATGCCTGGATCCGCGGTGCCGCTGGTACGGTCGTGGAGTTCTTCCGCGCCATCCCCGTGCTGATCCTGATGCTCTTCGCCAACGCCGCGTACTCGGAGTTCACCGACATCAGCCCGGAGAACCGCCCCCTCTACGCGGTCGTCACCGGACTCGTCCTCTACAACGCCTCGGTCCTCGCCGAGGTGGTGCGCGCCGGCATCCTCTCCCTGCCCCGCGGCCAGACCGACGCCGCCAAGGCGATCGGCATGCGCAAGGGCCAGACGATGACGAACGTCCTGCTGCCCCAGTCCGTCACCGCGATGCTCCCGGCGCTCGTCAGTCAGCTCGTCGTCATCGTCAAGGACACCGCGCTCGGAGGCGCGATGCTCGGCTTCTCCGAACTCCTCGCCTCCGTACGCCCGATGAGCGCAAACTACGGCGCCAACACCATCGCGAGCTTCACTGTCGTCGCGATCATCTTCGTCGTCCTGAACTTCGCACTGACCACCTTCGCGAGCTGGCTGGAGCGCCGGCTGCGGCGCGCCAAGAAGTCCACGGGCGCGGTCGTCGGTGCCGACGCGGTGGAGGATCTCGCCCGCCCCGGCGAGCACCTCGGACCGTCCGACGTCGGCAAGTGACGGCCATGCGTGCACGGCCGTCCGGCCACTACTTCAGATACGGCCCCGCGGTCCCGATCCGGCCGGGGCCGTTCAGTACGTACACCCGTAGGTTGCCCTTCCCCGGCGCGGCGACGGTCAGCGTGCCGTTGGTGACGGTCCGCTGGTCGCCCGTGACGGCGTCGGTGTACGTGCCGTTCGGGATGCCGGTGTACGTCGCGCCACCGGTGACCGTGACGAGCGCGAAGCTGTCCGTACCGCCGGAGGTGTAGCGGCGCTTGAACGCCATCGCCCCGCTGATGCCCTCGGTGGAGTACTGGCCCATCTGCAGGGCCGGTACCGCCCGGCGGATCTGGCCGAGCCGCTGGAGGTGCCGGGCCAGCGGCTGGGCGAGGGTCTGGGCGACGGGTCCGCTCGCCGACTCGACGCTGGAGAATCCGGACGCCTTCACGTCCCCGGAGAGATGGTCGCCGAAGTAGGCGCGGCCCGTGGTCGCCAGCGGGCAGGTCGGGCCGCAGTCGATCTTCTTCCCCTTCTGGAACTCGATCTCGGAGCCGTAGTACAGCGTCGGGATGCCGCGGAAGGTCCACATCAGCGACATGTTCTCCGCCCAGGCGTCCGTGCCGCCCGCGTAGCGTTCGCTGCTCTTGTTGGGCCCGTAGTCGTGGCTGTCGACGTACACGACGTTGTAGGTGGCGTCGTTGTAGCTGTCGTCGGAGTCCTTGCCGTTGCCGAAGGCGTTCCGCGCGTCACCGAAGTTCATGTGCATGCGCATGTCGATGACGTTCATCCCGGAGAAGCGGCTGTGGTCCGGGGCGTGGTAACTGTTGCCGCTCAGGAAGGCGTTGTTCGACGTCGGCTGGTTCGCCGTGCCCTGCTGCTGTTCGTAGGCGTACATCTCCAGGGCGGCGGCGGCATCGTCGGGCGCGTACTCCTTGCGCTCCTTCCATGTGAAGAACTGGGCGGAGTGGTTGACCGATCCACGGTTCCACTTGTCGTTGACGAAGGCGGCGACCTCGCCGAAGACGAAGAAGTTCTTGGCGGCCTCCGCCCCGAACTTCGCGGCGACCCGCTCCTGGATGGCGGGCAGGAAGCGGCGGTTCCAGGTGGTGCGAGGGACATGGACGGCGGTGTCGACCCGGAAGCCGTCGACCCCCATGTCGATGTACTTGTTGTACGCGCCGATCAGGTAGTTCTGCACGGCCGCGGACTCGGTGTCGAAGTCGGCGAGATCGTCGTGCAGCCAGCAGGACCGTGAGTCCTCGCCCTCCCAGTTGCCGATCCAGCACTGGTGGTACAGCGACGTGGGGAACATGCCGGAGGTGGGGCCGGGCCACTGGCAGTTGTAGATGCGGTAGCCCTCCGGGGAGGTGTGCTGGGTGGGCACGCCCCAGTTGACGCACGTGTTGCCGGTCGGCTCGGCCGTCGACCACAGGTCGCCGTTGTAGTACGACTTCCCGGACTTCGGCTCGACGGTCAGTCCGTCGTACTCGAAGGAGGGGTTCGGCTCGTCGTAGTGCCGGCTCCACTGGCTGTCGCGCACGCCGAACACCTTGGGGGTGAACAGGCCCTTCGCGCCCCAGCGCGAGGAGTGGTTGTAGACGACGTCCTGGTAGATCTTCATGCCCTTGGCGTGGGCCGCGTTGATCAGGTCCTGATACGAGGCGCCCGCCGACTCCAGACGGGCGTCGACCTTGTAGAAGTCGTACCCGTGGTAGCCGTGGTAGTCGTAGTCGGACCGGCCCAGCACCACCGGCGTGATCCACACGGCGGAGAAGCCGAGGCCCTTGATGTAGTCGAGCTTGTTCACCAGCCCCTTGAAGTCCCCCCGGAACATGGGGTCGCCGTTCGCCTCGTTGCCCGACTTGGTGTGCTGGCTCCCGCCTCGGTTGTTGGACGTGTCGCCGTCGTTGAAGCGGGCGGTCAGAACGAAGTAGATCGGGTCCTTGCGCGGGTCGGTGCCGAGCGGGCGGCCCGCCTCGGGTGCGGGGGGTGCGGTGCCGGTCGTCGCCTGCGCCGCGACGGAGGCGGCCGAGGTGTTCCCGGCTGCGTCGCGTGCCCTGACCGTGTAGGTGTAGGCGGTGCGCTCCTCCAAGCCGGTGTCGGAGAAGACGGTGGAGCCCACGTCGGTGACCACCGTGCCGCGCGTGCCGCCGGTACGGGTCACCTGGTAGCCCGTCACTCCCTTGTCGTCGCTCGAGGGCTGCCAGGTCAGGACGACGGAGGTGCCGTCGGCGCTCGCGGCGAGGCCGGCGGGCACGGTCGGCGCCTGGGTGTCGGGGACCTCGGCGGCGCAAGGGTCGGCCGCGCCGCCCCTGACGACCTTGTCCTTCACCGTCGTCGTGCCGGCCGTGAGGGAGTAGTTGGCGCCGTTGTTGTTGTCCCAGACGCCGTTGCCGTTGTTGAAGACGGCGCTCAGGGTGGTGGCCGTGCCCAGGTCCACGGTCCGCTTCCACCAACCGGTGCAGGCGGCCTCCATGCCCACCCCCGGAACGGTGGTCCAGGCTCCGCCCGCCGGGGCGTGGTGCAGGTTGACGGTGGTCCAGCCGAGGGCGGCGGCCGAGTAGTAGACCGTGGCCGCGTTGGCCGGCGCGGTGGGCCCGCCCGGGTCGGTGGCGCACGGGTCGGAGTGGGCGACCACCCCGTCCTTGACGGTGATGGTGCCGGTGCCCAGGTCGTAGTTCCGGCCGCCGTTGTTGTCCCAGGTACCCGTGCCGTTGGTGAAGGTCGCCTGGAGCCCGTCGGCGGAGCCCAGGGTGACCGTCTTCTTCACCCAGTCCGTGCAGGCGGGCTCCATCGCCACACCCGGGACGGCCGTCCAGGCTCCGCCGTCCGGCGCGTAGTGGAGGCGGTAGGACGACCAGTTCTTCGACTTCGTGGAGTAGAAGACCGTCGCGGTGTTCTCGGCGGCCGCGGCGGGCGTCGTGGCGAGGGGGGCGGGCTCGGCCGGGGGAGCGGCCGTCAGCAGCCCGAGCAGGCAAGCGGCTGCCGCCGCCACGCCCCCGGACCGTCTCGCAGGAGTGCGTCGCATGCGTCTCTTCTCCGGAGCAGGGCCGCGACGGGGAGGTCGCGGCGGCACTGAAAGGCTGACCGGCAACTTGCTGCAAGCGCTTGCGAGAGCGAAAGTTACCCGTGCATGACAGAGGCGTAAAGAGTGCTTGCGCGATTCGTCGGGGCCCGGGGCCCCGCCCCGACCGATCGCCTGAGGGCCCGTCGCCCGCCTCCGCGGTGGGCCGCATAGAGTCGACCTGGCCTTTCGAACCGCCGACCATCCCGAGGAGCTTCACGTGACCGACGCGGCGTCCACCGCCCTGCAGCAGCAGATCGCCGAGGAACTCGAGGTGTCCCCGAGCTTCGATCCGCTGGTCGAGATCGAACGCCGGGTGGCCTTCCTCACCGAGCGCCTCACCTCCACGGGGCTGCGCAGCCTGGTCCTCGGCATCAGCGGCGGCGTGGACTCCACGACCGCGGGACGGCTCTGCCAGCTCGCCGTGGAGCGGGCCAGGGCGGCCGGCCACGACGCCACCTTCTACGCCATGCGGCTGCCCTACGGCGTCCAGGCCGACGAGAAGGACGCCCAGCTCGCCCTGGGCTTCATCGCCGCCGACCGGGTCCTTACCGTGGACGTCAAGGCGTCGAGCGACGCCGCCCTCGAAGCCTGCCTGGCCGGTGGCGTGACCTTCCGGGACGCCCACCACCAGGACTTCGTCCAGGGCAACATCAAGGCCCGCCAGCGCATGATCGCGCAGTACGCCGTCGCCGGCGCCCACGACGGCCTGGTCGTCGGCACCGACCACGCGGCGGAGGCGGTCTCCGGCTTCTTCACCAAGTACGGCGACGGCGCGGCCGACGTCGTCCCGCTGACCGGCCTGACCAAGCGCCGCGTGCGGGCCTGCGCCGAAGCCCTGGGAGCCCCCGCCGAGCTGGTGTGGAAGACCCCGACGGCCGACCTGGAGACCCTCGACCCGGGCAAGCCCGACGAGGACGCGCTGGGCGTCACGTACGACGACATCGACGACTTCCTGGAGGGCAAGCCGGTCGCGGAGGCCGCGTACGCCTCGATCGTCCGGCGCTACCGGCTCACCGACCACAAGCGGCGGCTGCCGATCGCTCCCTGAGGGTGACGGGCGGCGACCATCCGGACGCGAGCGCGTGTGTCGGGCGTCCGGATGGTGCTCCGTTGGGTGTGCCCTCGGAATTCCCGAAGGCACACGCGAAGGAGACAACGGCATGTTCGGACAGGCGAAGGCGTTCAGCGGCTTCTCGGTCGACGATCTCGACCGGGCCCGTCAGTTCTACGGCGACACCCTCGGCCTCCAGGTCGAGATGGTCGGGGAGGGGGACATGCGGATGCTGACGATCAAGCTGGGGAGCGGCGCGAACGTCTTCGTCTACCCCAAGGACGACCACACGCCGGCGTCGTTCACGATCCTGAACTTCCCCGTGGACGACATCGAGGTGGCCGTCGACGAGCTGACCCGGCGGGGTGTGTCGCTGGAGCGCTACCCGCAGTTCGAGCACGACGCCAAGGGCGTCGTGAAGGGCCCGGGCAACGACGGGCCGAAGGCGATCGCCTGGTTCACCGACCCGGCCGGAAACGTGCTCTCCGTCCTCCAGGAGTAGGGACGGCGCAGGTCGGACCGCACCCGGCCGGGTTTCCACCGTCGAAGGGCGGGAAGCCGCACGCCGAGGAGGTGCGCCATGGACGGCGGCAGCGGACGGAACGACCGGGAACGGGAGGGCGAGGCGGCCCACGCCCACGCCCAGTACGAGCGGGACAAGGCGGAGAACATGCTTCATCGCGCCCGGCGCAGCGAGGACCCCGAGGAGGCCGCCCGGCTGCGTGAGCAGGGCGAGCGCCTCAAGGAACGCAGCGAACGTGCGCTGCGCGAGGAGCACGAACCCTGGCCCGGCGACCAGCACGAGCCGTACCCCGGCTGACGCGGACGGCGGCGGTGGCTCGACGCCACCGCCCCGAACGGCCCGGCCCGGGGTGCGCCGCCCCGGGCCGCCGCCTGGAATGGGGGGATGACCGCGCCCCCCGACGACTGCCTCGCGCGCAACGAGTGGATCTGCGGCGACTACCTGTCCTCCCGGAGCGAGATCCTCGGCGACGCCGTCGTCCAGCACCTCCAGCTCACCGTCGTCTCGGTCGCCATCGGGCTCCTCCTCGCCGTGCCGCTCGCCGTCGCCGCCCGCCGCTGGCGCTGGGCGTCCGGCCCCGTCCTCGGGGTCACCACGATCCTCTACACGATCCCGTCCCTCGCGATGTTCTCGCTGCTCCTGCCCCTCTACGGGCTGAGCGCCGCACTCGTCATCGCCGGGCTCGTGCTCTACTCCCTCACCCTGCTCGTACGGAACATCCTGGCCGGCCTCCGCGCGGTCCCGGAGGAGACCCGGCAGGCCGCGCGCGGCATGGGGTACGGCCCCGTCCGGCTGCTGCTCACCGTCGAACTGCCGCTCGCGCTCCCCGCGGCGATGGCCGGGTTGCGTATCGCCACCGTCTCCGCCGTCTCCCTCGTCACCATCGGCGCGATCGTCGGCCACGGCGGTCTCGGCAACCTCATCTACTCCGGGATGAACACCTACTTCAAGGCGCAGGTGCTCACCGCCTCCGTCCTCTGCGTGATCATCGCGATCGTCGCCGACCTGCTCCTGCTCGGCGCGCAGCGGCTGCTCACGCCCTGGACCCGGAGGCGCGCCGCGTGAACACCCTCTCCGCCACCTGGGACTGGCTCACCACCGGCGCCAACTGGTCCGGCGACGACGGCGTCTGGCACCGCCTCGCGGAGCACCTCTTCCTGACCGTCGTCTGCCTCGCCCTGAGCTGTGCCCTCGCGCTGCCGGTCGCGCTGATCCTCGGCCACCTCGGCAAGGGCGGTGCGCTCGCCGTCAACCTCTCCAACATCGGCCGTGCCGTGCCCACGTTCGCCGTCCTCGTCCTGCTGCTGCTCAGCCCGATCGGTACGTACGGGGACTGGCCGACGATCATCGCGCTCGTCCTCTTCGCGGTCCCGCCCCTGCTCACCAACGCCTACGTCGGCATGCGCGGCGTCGACGCCGATGTCGTACGGGCCGCACGGGGAATGGGCATGACCGGGCGGCAGATGCTCCTCGGGGTGGAGCTGCCGCTCGCGCTGCCGCTGATCCTCACCGGGGTCCGGATCGCCGCCGTGCAGCTCGTGGCCACCGCGACGGTCGCGGCGCTCGCGGGCGGCGGGGGACTCGGCCGGATCATCACCGCCGGGTTCAACCTCGCCTCCACCCCGCAGGTCGTCGCGGGCGCGGTGCTCGTCGGCCTCTTCGCGCTGGTGGTCGAGGGCGTCTTCGAGGGCGCCCAGCGGCTCGCCCCGGTCTGGGCGCGGGGGAGTGCCGAATGAGGGCGCGGCGAGCGGTGGCGGCGGCGGTGGCCCTGATCGCCCTCGCCGGCTGCGCCGCGGGCCCCTCCCTGGAGAACCAGGGCGAGGTCACCGCTCCGCCCGGCGACAGCCGCCACCTCACCATCGGCTCGGCCGGCTTCACCGAGAGCGACCTGCTGGCCCAGATGTACGCCCTGCTCCTCGAAGAGGCCGGTTACGGCACGAAGATCCTCTCGGTCACCAACCGCGAGATCTACGAACCGGCCCTGGAGAGCGGCCAGATCGACGTCGTACCGGAGTACGCGGCCACCTTCGCGGACTGGCTGAACGCGAAGGTCAACGGGGCGAAGGCGCCGACCGTCGGCTCGCCCGACCTGGCCGCGACGATGACCGCGCTGCGCGGGCTCGCCGCACCCCGAGGGCTGACCGTCCTCGATCCGGGCCGGGCCGTGGACCAGAACGCCTTCGCCGTCACAGCCGCGTTCGCCGACGAGCACGGGTTGAAGACCCTGAGCGACCTGGGCGCGGCGAAGCTGCCCGTACGGCTCGCGGCGGGCGACGAGTGCGTCCAACGGCCGTACTGCGCGCCGGGGCTGCGCGGGACGTACGGGATCGACGTCATCGGGGTCGACCCCAAGGGCGTCGGCACGACGCAGGCCAAGCAGGCCGTGCAGAGCGGTCAGGACCAGATGGTCCTGACCACGACCACCGACGCGACCCTCGACGAGTTCGGACTGGTGCTGCTCGCCGACGACAAGCACCTCCAGAACGCCGACCACATCGTCCCCGTCGTCAACCGCTCCCGCGCCGGGAGCGAAGGCGTGACGAAGGCCATCGGCCGCCTCAACACGGTCCTGACCACCGCCGACCTGGCGAACATGAACGAGCAGGTGGACAGCTGGCGCCGCCTCCCCGAGGACGTCGCGCGCACCTACCTCACGCAGAGGAAACTCATCCCCGCCCCGTAGGGCCCACGCCCCGGCCTCCTCACGCGTCGGCGACCGAGTCGAACTCCACCTCGTCCCGGCCCACGCCCTGCGCGTCCGCGTCGACCGAGCGGCGGAGCGCCTCGTGGAGCTTCGCCGGGGTGAGGACGCCGAGGAAACGCGTCCCGTCGAGGACCGCGACCCAGCCCGCGTCGTGCTGGAGCATCTCGCTGAAGGCGTGCTTCAGCGGGGCCCCGACCGGCACCCAGGCCTCCATGCGACGCGCCAGGTCGCCGACCGTTCCCTTCTGGCCGGCCAGAGAGAGGGCGTCGGCGGCCACCCAGCCGTGCAGATCCCCGTCCGCGCCGAGCACGACGGCCCATCGGGCCCCGTCGGCGCGCAGCCGGGCCACCGCGTCCACCGCCGGCTCGTCGAGGCGGGCGACCGGCGGCTGCTCCAGGTCGTCCGGTTCGATCTCGGTCACCGAGAGCCGCTTCAGCCCCCGGTCGGCGCCGACGAACTGGGCGACGTAGGGCGTGGCGGGCGCGCCGAGCACGGCCGCCGGGGTGTCGAACTGCTCGATGCGGCCCTGTCCGTACACGGCGATCCGGTCGCCCATCCGGACGGCCTCCTCGATGTCGTGGGTGACCAGGAGGACGGTCTTGCGGACGCCGGCCTGAAGGTTCAGGAACTCGTCCTGGAGGCGCTCGCGGACCACGGGGTCGACCGCGCCGAAGGGCTCGTCCATCAGGAGGACGGGCGGGTCGGCGGCGAGCGCGCGGGCCACGCCGACGCGCTGGCGCTGCCCGCCGGAGAGCTGGGACGGATAACGCGAGCCGTACGTCTTCGGGTCGAGTCCGACGAGATCGAGCAGTTCGGCCGCGCGGGCGCGGGCCTTCGCCTTCTTCCAACCGATCAGCGCCGGCACGGTCGCGGTGTTGTCGAGGATCGTTCGGTGGGGGAAGAGCCCGACCTGCTGGATCACGTAGCCGATGCTTCTGCGCAGCTTCACCGGGTCGAGGGAGGCGATGTCCTTGCCGTCGACGAGGATCCGCCCGGAGGTGGGCTCGATGAGCCGGTTGACCATCATCATCGTGGTCGTCTTGCCGCAGCCGGACGGGCCGACCAGGGTGACCAGTTCGCCCTCGGAGACCTCGAAGCTGAGGCCGTCGACCGCCGGGGTGCCGTCCGGGTACACCTTGCTGACCTGCTCGAACCGGATCATGGATCCACGCTAGGAGGCATGGGGGTGGGGCGCACGGGGGCGGGGACCAGTCGGGGGCGGCCGGGACACCCCCCGTCGTACGCCCGAGGCCGTCCTTGTCATGACCCTTGCGAGTCGGTCGACGGGGCTGCTATTCATCATTCGTTAGGAAAGTTTCCTTCCAATACCCGTTCCTGGGAGCCCCCATGACATCGGCACGAACAGCACGTCTCCGGTTGCGTTCCCTGAGTGCCGCCGGCACCGCCGCGGCCGTGCTCCTCCTCGGCCTTGCCGCCGCGCCCCCCGCGGCGGTCGCGGCCCCCGTCACCCACGAGGCGGAGGCGGCCACCGTCTCCCAGGGCGCCGTCGAGTCCAACCACACCGGCTTCACCGGCAGCGGCTTCGTCAACTACGACAACGTCACCGGCAGCTCCGTCCAGTGGAACGTCAACGCCGCCCAGGCGGGCTCCGCGACGCTGACGGTGCGCTACGCCAACGGCACCGGCACCAATCGTCCGATGGACATCGCCGTCAACGGGAGCGTCGTCGCCGCGGGCAGGTCCTTCGCCGGAACCGGCGCCTGGGCCACCTGGGCCACCACCACCCTCACGGTGAACCTCAGGGCCGGCGCCAACACCGTCCGTGCCACCGCCACCACCGCCAACGGGGGTCCCAACGTCGACCACATCAAGGTCGACACCGCCACCACCCCGCCCGTCACCGGCACCCCCGTCGAGGTCAACGGCCAGCTGTCGGTCTGCGGCGTCAAGCTCTGCAACCAGTACGGCAAGCCGATCCAGCTCCGCGGCATGTCCAGCCACGGCACCCAGTGGTACCCGCAGTGCCTGACCAACGGCTCGCTGGACGCCCTCGCCACGGACTGGAAGGCCGACATCCTGCGCGTCTCCACCTACGTCCAGGAGGACGGCTGGGAGACCGACCCGGCCAAGTTCACCAACCTCGCCAGCACGCTGATCGACCAGGCCACCGCGCGCGGCATGTACGTGATCGTCGACTGGCACATGCTCAGCCCGGGCGACCCGAACGCCAACCTGGCCAACGCCAAGAAGTTCTTCACGGACATCGCCACCAGGCACAAGAGCAAGAACAACATCTTCTACGAGGTTGCCAACGAGCCCTCCGGCGTGACCTGGCCGACGATCAAGAGCTACCACGAGCAGATCGTCCCGGTGATCCGGAACATCGACGGCAACGCCCCGATCCTGCTCGGCACCCGCGCCTGGTCCTCCCTCGGCGTCTCGGACGGCGCCGACGAGACCGAGGTCGTGAACAACCCGGTGAACGCATCCAACGTCATGTACACCTTCCACTTCTACGCGATGTCGCACCGCGAGGAGTACCTGAACACCCTCTCCCGGGCCGCCGACCGGATCCCCATGTTCGTCACCGAGTTCGGCACCCAGGACTACGCCGGTGAGGGCGCCAACGACCTGGCCATGTCGCAGAAGTACATCGACCTGATGGCCGCCAAGAAGATCAGCTGGACCAACTGGAACTTCTCGGACGACCACCGCTCGGGCGCCGTCTTCAAGACCGGCACGTGCAACAGCAACGGCCCCTGGACCGGCACCTCGTCCCTGAAGGAGGCCGGCGTCTGGATCCGCGACCGGATCAGGTCCGCCGACAACTTCCCGACCTCCTGACCCCCACCCCGGCGCTCCCGTGACCTCCTGACCTCGATGCGCCCCCGCCCCGCGCCCTGTGAGGGACTGGACGGGCGGGGGCGTATCGAACAGGGGCGGCACTGACCAGTTGCCGCCGGCCCGGCCAAGTCCTCACCGACCACCGCTTCACCGTCCCGCTCGACCACACCGTCCCCGACGGTGAGCGGATCGAGTTGTACGGCCGCGAGGTCGCCCGCCCGGGGCGACCTCTGACGCTCGGGGTTGCCGGTGAGTCTCCGGCGGTAGCATGCGCCGCGCAACAAGGCAGCAATCGAGGCGCGTTCGGAGGAGGCCGGGTTGGCACGGAGCGAGGTTCCCGAATCCGGGAGTGATGTTCCGGCGTCCAGGCGTGGCGTTCCGGCGTCCGGGCGCGAGGTTCCGGCGTCCAGGCGTGGCGTTCCGGTGTCCGGGCGCGAGCTGAAGTTCCGGGCGCTGATGGCCGAACTCCGACGCGGCATCCTCGACGGCACCTGGCCCCCCGGCTCCAAACTTCCCACCGAGCGCGCCCTCGCCACCGAGACCGGGCTCTCGGTGACCACGGTCCGCCGGGCCTACGAGGACCTCGTCGCCCTCGGCCTGGTCGAACGCCGTCAGGGCGCGGGCACCTTCGCCGCCCAGCCGGCCGCCGACACCGGGGCGAGCGCCCCCGACCGCCGGATCGTCGGCGTCCTCGTCCCCGACACCTCCTTCTACTACCCCCGCGTCCTCCAGGGCATCGAGCGGGAACTCGCCGCCGCGGGCGCCCGCCTCGTCCTCGCCTGCTCCCACTACGACCCCGACGAGGAGGACGCCGCTCTCGCGCGCCTGCTCTCCGCCGGCGTCCACGGACTGCTGCTCGTCCCCACCCTGCACACCGCCACCGACCCGGGCAGGCGCGCCGACGACCTCCTCGCGCTGCCCGTACCCGCCGTCCTCGTCGAGCGCCGGCTCGCCGCGTACGGGCCCGGCGACCCCACCGAGCACGTCTGCACCGACCACGAGGGCGGCGCCTACGACGCCGTACGCCATCTGCGGGCCCTGGGGCACGAGCGGATGGCCCTGCTCGTCCGCTCCGACGCGCCCACCACCGCCCCGATCGAGTCGGGATTCGCCCGGGCCGTCGCCGATCTCGGCCTTCCCGAGCCCCTCCACGTACGGGACGAAGGCGCGCGCTGGGACCCCGAAGGGGCCGACCGCGCCGTCGCCGCCCTCCGCGCGGCGGGTGCCACCGCCGGGCTCTGCTTCGGCGACCGGGAGGCGTCCCTCGTCCTCGCCGCGGCCCGGCGCGCCGGCCTGAACGTCCCCCGCGACCTGGCTCTGATCAGCTACGACAACGAGTTCGCGGATGTCGCGGAGACCCCGCTGACCGCCGTCTCGCCACCCAAGTTCCAGGTCGGCCGACTCGCCGCGCAGATCCTGCTGCGCCGGCTCGCCGACGGCGACGCCTCCCCGCTGCACCAGGTGCAGCTGCGCCCCCGGCTGGTCGTCCGCGCCTCCTGCGGCGCGAACCGGCCGGCGGCGGACGCGCGCGGAAGGTGACCGTTCGCAAAAGTCCAAGAAATGCGTCCTGATTGCTCATGGCGCGTCCGTGGCGCGGCGGATAGAACTCCTCCGGAGCGCACCGAGGAGAGGACCCGGACATGACCACCCACGTCAGTGCCGAGATCGCCGCCCAGCCCGACTGCTGGCGCCGTGCCGCGGACACGGCCGCCGACCACGCCCGGCTGCTGCCCCGCCCGGGCGAGCGGGTCGCCGTCGTCGGCTGCGGGACCTCGTACTTCATGGCCCGGGCCTACGCCGCCCTGCGCGAGTCCCTCGGCGCGGGCGAGACCGACGCCTTCCCGGCCTCCGACGAGACCCCGCTCAGCCGTGGCTACGACCGGATCGTCGCCCTCACCCGCTCCGGCTCGACCACGGAGGTGGTCACCCTGCTCGCCCGCGCCTCCGGCCGTATCCCGACGCTGGTCCTGACCGCCGTCCCCGACAGCCGGGCCGCCCACCACGCGGACCGGGTCATCGGCCTCGGCTTCGCCGACGAACGCTCCGTCGTCCAGACCCGGTTCGCCACCAGCGCCCTCCAACTGCTGCGCGCAGGCCTGGGCGTGGACCTCACCGCCTCCGTCGCGGACGCCGAACTGGCCCTCTACGAGCCGCTGCCGGTCAGCTGGGAACGGCGCGCCCAGTTCACCTTCCTCGGCACGGGCTGGACGGTCGGGCTCGCCGACGAGGCCGCGCACAAGCTGCGCGGGGTGGCCCGCGCCTGGGCGGAGTCGTACGCGGCGATGGAGTACCGCCATGGGCCGATCGTCATCAGCGACCGCACCAGTCTCGTGTGCTGCCTCGGGCCCGAGCCGACGGGGCTGAGGGACGAAGTGGAGGCCACCGGGGCGCTGTTCGCGGCGGACGCCATCGACCCCGTCGCCGCCCTGGTGCGCGCCCAGCGCCTCGCCGTCACGCTCGCGGCGCGGCGCGGGCTGAACCCGGACCGCCCCCGGCACGCCTCGCGTTCCGTGATCCTTTCCGCGGCGATCCGGGGCTGAGGAGCCGTATCCTGCGACCATGATCGACGACATGAACTCCCCGCACCTGGCCGACATGCCCGACGACTGGCAGCGCGCGCTCGCCGTCGTCGCCCACCCCGACGACCTGGAGTACGGCTGCGCCGCCGCCATCGCGGGCTGGACGGACGCGGGCAAGGAGGTCGTCTACGTCCTCGCCACCCGGGGCGAGGCAGGCATAGACACCCTCGACCCCACCACCTGCGCCCCGCTGCGCGAGCAGGAGCAGCGGGCGAGCGCGGAGGTGGTCGGGGTGTCGACGGTGGAGTTCCTGGACCACCGGGACGGTGTGATCGAGTACGGGCTCGGTCTGCGCCGCGACATCGCGGCGGCCGTCCGCCGCCACCGCCCCGAACTGGTCATCACCCTCAACCACCGCGACACCTGGGGACCGAGCGTCGGCGGCTTCTGGAACACGCCCGACCATGTGGCCGTCGGCCGCGCCACGCTCGACGCGGCGGGTGACGCGGGCAACCGCTGGATCTTCCCCGAGCTGACCGAGCAGGGCCTGGAGCCGTGGAACGGCGTCCGCTGGGTGGCGGTCGCCGGTTCGAGCACCCCGACCCACGCCGTCGACGCCACGCCTGGTGAGGAGCGCTCCATCCGCTCGCTGCTCGCCCACCGCGCGTACATCGAGGCCCTGACGGACCAGGACCCCGAGGAGTACGTCCGCGCGTTCCTGGCGGAGAACAACCGGCGTTTCGCGGCCCGGTACGGCGACCGCCCGACCGTCGCCTTCGAGCTCTTCTCCCGCTGAGGGCGAGGCGACCCCGGACGGCGACGGCGGGCCCGCGGGCCTTCCTCCTGCTGTGGCGAGCCCCTAGCCTGAGGCCATAACTGACGGTACGTCAGGAGGGGGTGCGGGGTGATCGACACGCTCGACCGGGAGATCCCGGAGGGGGAGGAGCGGTTCACGTTCGTCGTCGAGGAGGGCCTCGGGGTGCTCACGCTCTGCCGGCCCGAGAAGCTCAACGGGTGGAGCTGGGAGGCCAGTCGGCAGCTCGGGATCATGGCCGACCGGATCCGCTTCGACGAGAGCGTGCGCGTCGTGCTGCTGCGCGCCGAGGGGCGCGCGTTCTGTGCGGGGATCGACGTCACCGCGCCCGGTGGCGGCATCACCGGGCGGACCACCGCCGAGAAGATCCAGCGGTACGACGAGGGCATCCGCTGGGTCCACGAGCGCTTCGCCGTCCTCGCCCGGCTGCCGCAGCCGGTCGTGGCCGCCGTCCAGGGCTACTGCCTGGGCTTCGGCTTCGAGCTGGCGCTCATGGCGGACATCCGGATCGCCGCCGACGACGCCCTCTTCGCCCTCCCCGAGGCGGGCCTCGGCGTCGCCGTCGACGCGGGGGGCGACCTGCGGATCGCCCGCGAGGCGGGCGCGGGCTGGGCCAAGTACCTCGCCCTCACCGGCCGCCGGATCGACGCCGCCACCGCGGAACGGCTCGGCCTCGTCCAGCTCGTCACACCACGCGACGAGCTGGAGCGCACCGCCCGCGAGACGGCGGCCGCCATCGCGGCCGCCGCGCCGCTCGCCGTCCGGGCGATCAAACGGAACATCGACGCCTACGCCGACCAGGGCCTGGCCGCCGCCCTCGACCGCACGGCCTCGGCCGCCGCCCTGACCCTCTCCTCCGCCGACGCCCGCGAGGGCTACGCGGCGAAGGCGGCACGCCGGACGCCCCGCTTCGAGGGCGGCTGACCTACTGCTGCGGCGCCGGCTTCAGGACCGCGAACGGGGCGCCGTAGGGGTCGGCCACCCAGGCGATGCGGCCCACGTCGGGGATGTCCGCCGCCGGCATGACGACCGACCCGCCGTTGCCCTGGGCCCGGGCGACGATGTCGTCCGCGTCGCCGACCGCGAAGTACGGGATCCAGCGGGCGTGGTCGGCGCCCTCCTGAAGCTCGGCGACACCGCCGAAGGAGGTGTCCTCCAGGTCCCCCTCGGCGGTCGACAGCACCCGGTACGTCATGCCGGGCGCCTCCATCTCCTGCGCGCGCCAGCCGAACAACTTCCCGTAGAAGTCCAGGGCGGCCCGGGGGTCCGGCACGTGCAGCTCCGCCCAGCACAGCGTGTGGTTCTCGGAGGCCCTCTCCAGCCCCTTCGTCGTACCCGGCTGCCACACCGCGAACTGCGCGCCCTGGGGGTCCGTCAGCTGCGCCATCCGCCCCGCGTCCATGATGTCCATGGGCTCGGCCCGCACCGTCCCGCCCGCGCTCTCGGCGGTCTTGACGGTGGCGTCGGCGTCGGGGGTCTGGAAGTACAGCGTCCACGCACTGCTCGCCCCCTCCTCGGTCAGCGGACCGAGGGCGGCGACCGTCTTCCCGTCCTGCTGGAAGAACCCGTAGCCGCCCGCGTCCGGACCGGCCGAGGCGAACTCCCAGCCGAAGACGGCGGTGTAGAACGCGGCGGCGCCCTCCGTGTCAGGGCTGCCCAGGTCGACCCAGTTGGGCGATCCCTTGGTGAAGTCCGTACCGAGCATGTGGTGTGCCTGCCTTTCGGTGTCTCAGGAGGTCCTTCGGGCCACCCTCGCCGATCCTGGCCGCTCTCCACGGCCCCCGCAGCCGCAGTCGCGCGGGTTCATCCGCGTGGACCAGCGCGCGTCACTCCCCGAACGGCCCGCGTCCCAGCTGCTCACGGACCGGCACCACGGGGTCGTTGACCAGGACGCGGCGCTGCCAGTTCGCGCCGTCCACCACGAGCGTGTGCCCGGAGACGAACCGGGCGTACGGCGAGGCGAGGAAGGTCGCCGCCCACCCCAGCTCACGTGGGTGGCCGACACGGAGGGCGGGCTGACGGGCGTCCTGGAGCGGCGCCCGATCCAGCGCGCCCCGGATGTCGGCCGTCATGTCCTCGTGCGGCATCAGTCCCGGGACCAGCCCGTTCACCTGGATCCCGTACGGTCCCCACTCCACCGCCAGCGTCTCCACCAGGTTCTTCACGCCGGCCTTGGCGGCCGCCGAGTGGGCGAAGCCGGGGCCGCCGGTCCAGGCGTAGGAGGCGCCGACGTTGACGACGGAGCCGGGCGTGCGCGCCGCGAGGTGGCGGCGGGCGAACTCCCGGGTCATGAACCAGGTCCCGGTCAGGGTGATGTCGACGACCGCGCGCCAGCCGTTCGGCGACAACTCCTCCGCCGGTACGGGGAAGTTGGCCGCCGCGTTGTTCACCAGGACGTCCGGCCGGGAGCCGAGGGCACTCTCGCAGGCGTCGAAGGCCCCGGCGACGGAGCCGGGTTCGCGGATGTCGCAGACCGCGGTCGCCACCCGGGTACCGGCGACCTCCGTCAGCTCCCGCCGAGCGGTCTCCAGCCGGGCCGCCGTCCGGCCGACGATCATCAGCTCCGCCCCGAGCCGGGCGAACTCGGCCCCGATCGCCTTCCCGAGACCCGTCCCGCCGCCCGTCACGAGAACCACCCTCCCCTCGTACGTCCCCGGTGGCAGCGCGCTCGCGCCGAGCGGGGGAGGGGAGGGCAGTCCGGGCGGGTCCTTCTCTTCGGTCGTCATGCCGCATCGATAGCGCGACGGCGCCGAGAACTGAAGGGCCGTCAGCTCGTGGCCGCGGCCTGTCGGTCGGCGGCGGTGACCTTGCGGTCCAGATCCTCCATGATCAGCTCCAGGTTGATCGCGACACCGGCCCGGTAGCCGCCGCTCGCCGCGTTGATCACCTGCTCCTGCGCGCCGATCGCGTTCCCCGCCGCCCAGACGCCGGGCACGCTCGTCCGGCCGGTGTCGTCCACGGCCACGAACGGGCCGAGCGGCGTCTCGCGGGCCTCGGCGCCCAGTGCGGTCAGCAGACCGTCCCGAGGCGTCATCCGCGTACCGACGAAGAGGACGTCACGCTCCACGACCCGGCCGTCCGCCATCCGTACCCCGAGGAACCGGTCGTCCTCGACCGCGATCCCGGCCACCTCGCCCGCCACCACCTCGATCCCGGCCGCCGCCACCTGGGCGGCCTGCTCCTCGGAGAGCGGCCCGGCCGTGTGCGGGAAGAGGGTCACGTCCGCCGACCACTGGGAGACGATCAGCGCCTGATGGGCGCCGAAGACGGGGTGCGCGAGCACCCCGAAGGCCTGGTCGCGCACCTCCCAGCCGTGGCAGTACGGGCAGTGCAGCACCTCCCGCCCCCACCGCTCGGCGACCCCGTCGAGTGCGGGAAGCTCGTCGACGAGCCCGGTCGTGACGACGAGCCGGCGCGCGCGGACCAGATGGTCGTCGTCCACGGTCACGACGAAGCCCCCGGCGTCGCCCAGCTCCCGGACCGCTCCCGTCACCTGCCCTGTCGTCCACTCCACCCCGTACGCGGCGATCTCGCGCCGCCCCACCTCCAGGAACTCCGCCGGGTTCATCCCGTCCCGGGAGAGGAAACCGTGCATGTGGGCGGATGGGGCGTTGCGCGGCTCGCCGGAGTCGACGACCAGGGTCCGGCGCCGTGACCGGCCGAGGACCAGGGCCGCGCTCAGCCCGGCGGCTCCACCGCCGACCACCACCACGTCGTAGGACTCGGGCTCATGGGGGCTCGTGTGTTCGCTCATACCAGCAGCGTCTCCCCGACCGCCGGGGTTGACAAACGCGTTTGCCGTTTCTGCAATGGAGAGATGACTGAAGCAGACACCGGGGACGACCGCATCGACGCCGTGCTGAACGAGGTCGGACCCCGGCTGCGCCGGATCCGCCGCGATCGCGGCGCCACGCTCGGGGACCTCTCCGCCTCCACCGGAATCTCGGTGAGCACCCTCTCCCGCCTGGAGTCCGGGCAGCGCAGGCCGAGCCTGGAGCTGCTGCTGCCCATCGCCCGGGCCCACCAGGTCCCGCTGGACGAACTCGTCGGCGCGCCGCCGGTCGGCGACCCCCGGGTCAAGGCCAAGCCGATCGTGCGGCACGGCCGGACGATGTTCCCCCTCACCCGCCAGCCGGGTGGGCTCCAGGCGTACAAGGTGGTGCAGGAGAAGCCGTACGAGGACCCGGACCCGCGGGTTCACGAGGGGTACGAGTGGCTCTATGTGCTGTCCGGACGGCTGCGCCTCGTCCTCGGCGAGCACGACGTCGTGCTGGGGGCGGGGGAGGCCGCCGAGTTCGACACGCGCGTACCGCATTGGTTCGGACCGACGCCGGACGGGCCGGTGGAGTTCCTCAGCCTCTTCGGCCCCCAGGGGGAGCGGATGCATGTGCGAGCCCGCCCCAAGCAGTCCTGAAGAAGTCGCCGGCATATGGTTCACCAGACGCAAGCGACCGCTTAGTATGCGACCGACCGCGCAGTACGGACGACGGCTGGTGGAGGACCGCGATGCAGGCATGGCGAGTGCACGAGAACGGCGAGCCGGGCGAGGTGATGCAGCGCGACGAGGTCGACACGCCCACGCCCGGCGAGGGGCAGCTCCTCCTGCGGGTGCGCGCCGCCAACGTCAACTTCCCCGACGCCCTGCTCTGCCGGGGCCAGTACCAGGTGCGGCCCCCGCTGCCCTTCACCCCCGGGGTGGAGATCTGCGGGGAGACCGAGGACGGCCGGCGGGTCATCGCCACCCCCGCCCTCCCGTACGGCGGCTTCGCCGACTACGCGGTGGCGGACGCGGCGGCCGTGCTGCCCGCCCCGGAGGCCCTTGACGACGCCGAGGCCGCCGCGCTCCACATCGGCTACCAGACCGGCTGGTTCGGCCTGCACCGCCGCGCCGCCCTGAAGGAGGGCGAGACGCTGCTCGTCCACGCCGCCGCGGGCGGCGTCGGCAGCGCCGCCGTCCAGCTCGGCAAGGCCGTCGGCGCGACCGTCGTCGGGGTCGTCGGTGGAGCCGACAAGGCCGAGGTCGCCCGCGCGCTCGGCTGCGACGTCGTCGTCGACCGGCGCTCGGAGGACGTCGTCGCCGCCGTCAAGGAGGCCACCGGAGGCCGGGGCGCCGACGTGATCTACGACCCCGTCGGCGGCGAGGCCTACACCCAGTCCGCGAAGGTCGTGGCCTTCGAGGGCCGGATCGTGGTCGTCGGCTTCGCGAGCGGAGCCATCCCCTCGCCCGCCCTCAACCACGCCCTCGTCAAGAACTACTCGATCGTCGGACTCCACTGGGGCCTCTACAACCTCAAGGACCCGGCGGCCGTCCTGCGCTGCCACGAGACCCTCACCGAGTACGCCGCCAAGGGTCTGATCAAGCCACTGGTCAGCGAGCGCGTCCCCTTCGACGGCGCGGCCGACGCCGTGCAGCGCGTCAGCGAGGGCGTCACCACCGGCCGTCTCGTCGTTCTCCCGGAAGGGGCCGCGTGATGGCCGTCGCGATCGACGCCGACGAACTGCGCGCCCGTACACGCGGATTGCTCGCCGACCACCCGCCCGCCACCACGGACCGTACGGACTTCCTGCGCGCCCGCTTCGACGCCGGGCTGGCCTGGGTCCACTACCCCGAGGGCCTCGGCGGGCTCGACGCCCCGCGCTCCCTCCAAGCCGTCGTGGACGCCGAACTCGCCGCAGCCGAGGCCCCCGACAACGACCCGCGCCGGATCGGCATCGGCCTCGGCATGGCCGCGCCGACCCTCCTCGCGTACGGCTCCGAGGAGGTCAAGCGGCGGTTCCTCCGGCCGCTCTGGGTCGGCGAGGAGGTGTGGTGCCAGCTGTTCAGCGAGCCCGGCGCCGGGTCCGACCTCGCCGCGCTCTCCACCCGCGCCGTCCGTGACGAGGCCAGCGGCGACTGGATCGTCAACGGGCAGAAGGTGTGGACGTCCAGCGCCCATGTCGCCCGCTGGGCCATCCTCATCGCCCGGACCGACCCCGATCTGCCCAAGCACCGGGGCATCACCTACTTCATCTGCGACATGACCGACCCGGGCGTCGAGGTGCGACCGCTGCGCCAGATCACCGGCGAGGCCGAGTTCAACGAGGTCTTCCTCACCGACGTCCGTATCCCCGACGCCCACCGGCTCGGCGAGACCGGCGACGGCTGGCGGGTCGCCCAGACCACCCTCATGAACGAGCGGGTCTCGATCGGCGGCGCCCGCATCCCCCGCGAGGGCGGCATGATCGGCCCCGTGGCCGCGACCTGGCGCGAGCGCCCCGAGCTGCGCACCCACGACCTCCACCGGCGCCTGCTCGACCTCTGGGTCGACTCCGAGGTTGCGCGCCTCACCGGCGAGCGGCTGCGCCAGCAGCTCGTCGCCGGCCAGCCCGGCCCCGAGGGCAGCGCGATGAAGCTGGGCTTCGCCCGCCTCAACCAGGCCATCAGCGGCCTGGAGGTCGAACTCCTTGGAGAAGAAGGGCTGTTGTACGGGGACTGGACGATGCGCCGCCCCGAACTCGTCGACTTCACCGGCCGCGACGCCGGCTACCGCTATCTGCGGTCCAAGGGCAACTCGATCGAGGGCGGTACGACCGAGGTCCTGCTCAACATCGTCGCCGAACGCGTCCTCGGCCTTCCCGCCGAGCCCCGCAACGACAAGGACGTCGCCTGGAAGGACCTCGCGCGATGACGGACCTGCTCTACTCCGAGACCGAGGACGACCTGCGGGCCGCGGTCCGCTCCCTGCTCGCTGACCGGGCCGACACCGGCGTGCTGCTCGGCCGGATCGAGACCGGCGACCCCTACGTCCCCGGCCTCTGGAAGTCCCTCGCGGGCGAGATCGGCGCGGCCGGTCTCCTCGTCCCCGAGGAGCTGGGAGGCCAGGGCGCGAGCCACCGCGAGGCGGCCGTGGTCCTGGAGGAGCTGGGGCGTGCGGTGGCGCCGGCGCCGTACCTCACCAGCGCGGTCGTCGCGACCGAGACCCTGCTCGCCCTGGACACCGGGAGCGCCCCGGTCGCCGAGCTGCTCGCCTCTCTCGCCGACGGGCGTACGGTCGCGGTGCTCGCGCTGCCCCTGTCCACGGCCCCGGGCGCGCCGCTGCCCACCGGCGACACCGTGACCGGGGTCGCCGACGCCCTCGCCGCCGACGTCCTCCTCGTTCCCCGTGCGGACGGCCTCCACGCGGTCCCGACGGCCGACGCCACCGTGGAGCAGCAGACTCCGCTCGACCTGACCCGGCCGCTCGCGCGGGTCACCACGCGCTCCGGATCCGGCACGCTCCTCGCCGACGCGGCGGCGTCCACGGCGGCCGTCGAGCGCGGTCTGCTCGCCGGGGCCGGCCTGCTCGCCTCGGAGCAGCTCGGGCTCGCCGAGTGGTGTCTGGAGGAGACCGTCCGCCACACCCGCGCCCGGTTCCAGTTCAACCGGCCGGTCGGCTCCTTCCAGGCGCTCAAGCACCGCATGGCGCAGCTCTGGCTGGAGATCGTGAACGCCCGGGCGGCGGCCCGCGCCGCCGCCGACGCGCTCGCCACCGGCAGTCCCGAGGCGCCGCTGACCGTCGCCGTCGCCCAGGCGTACTGCTCGAAGGTCGCCGTCCATGCGGCCGAGGAGTGTGTGCAACTCCACGGCGGCATCGGCATGACCTGGGAGCACCCCGCCCATCTCGCACTGAAGCGGGCCAAGTCCGACCAGATCGCCCTGGGTTCGTCGGGTCGGCACCAGGACGCGATCGCCGCCCTCGTCGACCTTCCGGCGCCCGCGTCACCGCACCGGTAAGGGGCCCATGTGCCCGCACCCCTTTACATACTGTTTAATTGCGAGTTGTTCGCAACAACAGTTGATCTTCAAGAGGGGTGTGGGCACGATGACCGCCCGATCCATACGCGGCGTGGCCGCCGTGACGCTGGCCGGAGCGGTGGCCCTCACCGCGGCAGCCTGTTCGAACCCGGGCGGGACCGCCGCGGGCTCCGGCGGTCCGAAGGACTCCGCGGTGGTCGGCATCGCCTACGAGCCCGAGACGCTCAGCCCGCTCCTCGGCTACGGCAAGGACGGCAACTCCAAGATCTTCGACGGGCTCCTCGCCTTCGACGCCGACCTGAAGCTCCGCCCGGCCCTCGCCGCCGAGCTGCCGAAGGTGAGCGCCGACGGCCTGACGTACACGTACAAGCTCCGCAAGGGCGTGACGTTCAGTGACGGCAAGCCCTTCTCGGCCAAGGACGTCGTCTTCACGTACAGGACCGTCCTCGACCCGAAGACCAACAACCCCTCCAAGACCGAGCTGGACGCCCTCAAGGACGTCAAGGCCGCCGGTGAGGACACCGTCGTCTTCACCCTGAAGTACCCCTACGCGCCCTTCGCCGAGCGCACCGTCCTCGCCATCGCCCCCGAGCACGTCGCCGGGAAGCAGGACGTCAACACCGGCGCCTTCACCACCAAGCCCGTCGGCACCGGCCCGTACGTCCTGACCGACTGGTCCAAGGGCGAGAAGCTCAGCTTCAAGGCCAACCCCACCTACTGGGGCGGCGAGCCGGAGGTGAAGAAGTTCACCATGGCGATCATCAAGGACGACGACGTGCGCGCCACCCGGCTGCGCTCCGGCGACCTCGACGGCGCCATCCTGCCGCCCAACCTCGCCGCCGGCTTCAAGGGCGACAAGGCGAAGAAGACCTACGCCGCGAAGACGTACGACTACCGCACGGTCACCCTCCCCACCCACAACAAGGTCACCGGGGACACCGCCGTCCGCCGCGCCCTCGACGTCGCCGTCGACCGGCAGGCCATGGTCGACAAGATCCTCGAAGGCGCCGGCAAGCCCGCCTACGGGCCCGTCCCCACCGACAGCGAGTGGTTCGCCAAGGGCACCGAGCGCCGCCACGACCTCGACGCCGCCCGGAAGATCCTCGACGAGGCCGGCTGGAAGCCCGGCGCCGACGGGGTCCGCGTGAAGGACGGCGTCCGGGCCGAGTTCCCGCTCTGGTACCTCTCCGGCGACAAGCTCCGCCAGGACCACGCCCTCGCCTACGCCTCCGACGCCAAGAAGGCCGGCATCGACATCAAGACCCAGGGCGGCACCTGGGAGGTCATCGAGCCCCGGATGAAGACCGACGCGGTCCTCGCCGGCGGCGGCTCGCCCGGCGACCCCGACTTCGACCAGTACCTGCTGCTGACCTCCAGCCTCGGCGGCGACGGCTTCAACAACATGGCCTGGTACGACAACAAGACCGTCGACAAGGCCCTGGTCGACGGCCGCCGCACCAACGACCCCGTCAAGCGGCGCGCCGCCTACGACACCGTCCAGCGCGAACTGGTGAAGAACCCCGGCTACACCTTCCTCACCCACATCGACCACCTCTACGTGGTCGACGACAGCTGGAACGGCCTGTCCACCCAGACCGAGCCGCACGACCACGGCCTCGCGTCCGGCCCCTGGTGGAACGTCGAGGCCTGGAAGCCCAAGGGCGCCGCGAAGTGAGCCGCCGCCTCCCCTGGGGGGCCATGGCCCGGATGACGGGACGGCGGGCCCTGTTCGCCGTCCCGGTCCTCCTCGTGGTCACCTTCGCGGTCTTCGCCGTCGCCGAGGCCTCCCCCTTCGACCCCGTCAAGGCCTACGCCGGCACCGCCGGGCTCACCTCCTCCCAGGAGAACCTGGACCAGCTGCGCGCCAACCTCGGCGTCGACCAGCCGCTCACCACCCGCTGGTGGGAGTGGCTCACCTCGGCGCTCCACGGCGACCTCGGCGACTCCAGCGTCATGCGCCAGCCCGTGGTTGACGTCATCGCCGAGCGGATCGGCTGGTCGACGCTGCTCGCCACGACCGCCTTCCTCCTCGCGATCGTGCTCGGCACCGGCCTCGGCGTCCTCGCCGGGCGCCGCCGGGGCGGCCTGCTCGACCGGGCCGTCAGCTCCGCCGCGTACACCCTGGAAGCCGCCCCGGCGTTCTGGCTCGGGCTGCTCGCCATCTGGTTCTTCGCCCTCAAGCTCGGCGCGCTGCCCGCCGGCGGACTCACCGACACCGCCAGCGACACCGTCACCTTCGACCAGGTCGCCGGCCACCTCGTGCTGCCCGCCCTCGTCCTCGGCATCTCCCAGCTGCCCTGGTTCTTCCTCTACGTCCGCCAGGGCGTCGGCGACGCCCTCGAAGAGGACCCCGTACGCGGCGCACGCGCGCGAGGACTGCGGGAACGGACCGTCCTCCTCGGCCACGCCCTGCGCTCCGGCATGCTCCCCATGCTCACCCTCGTCGGCTCCCGCGTCCCCGAACTCATCACCGGGGCGCTGCTCGTCGAGACCGTCTTCAGCTGGCCGGGGATCGCCGCCGCGACCGTCCAGGCCGCCACCTCCGTCGACTTCCCGCTGCTCGCCGCGCTCACCGTGCTCGCGACCGCCGCCGTCCTCCTCGGCAACCTCCTCTCCGACCTGCTGTACGGGCTCGCCGACCCGAGGGTGGGCTTCGATGGCTGAGCTCCGTACCCGGCGACTGCGCCTGTGGTCCTCCGCCGGGATCGTCGGCGCGGTCCTCCTCGCCGTTCTCGTCGTCCCGCCGGTCGTCCAGCTCGACGAACAGGCCGTCGACCTCTCCCTCAAGCTCCTGCCGCCGTCCCTCGAGCACCCCTTCGGCACCGACGACGTCGGCCGCGACCTGCTCCTGCGCTGTGTCTACGGGCTGCGGGTCTCGCTCCTCGTCGGCGTGGTCGCCGCGCTCGTCGCCACCGTCATCGGCACGGCAGTCGGCGCCGCGGCCGCCTCGCTCGGCGGCTGGACCGACCGGGTCGTGATGCGGATCGTGGACGCCTTCTCCTCCGTACCGCACCTGCTGCTCGGCATCTTCATCGTCGCCATGTTCCGGCCGGGCGTCTGGCCGGTCATCGTCTCCGTCGCCCTCACCCACTGGCTGTCGACCGCCCGGATCGTGCGCTCCGAGGTCCTCTCGCTGCGCTCGCGTCCCTTCATCGACGCGGCGATCTCCGGCGGCGCCTCGCGGTGGAGGGTGACCGTGCGCCACCTGCTGCCCGCGGTCCTGCCGCAGGCCGGACTCGCCGCCGTCCTGATGGTGCCGCACGCCATGTGGCACGAGTCCGCGCTCTCCTTCCTCGGCCTCGGACTCCCCAGCCATCAGGCCAGCCTCGGCAACCTGGTCCAGTCCGCGCGCTCCTCGCTGCTCGCCGGCGACTGGTGGCCGACGCTCTTCCCCGGCCTGCTCCTCATCGTGCCGACCCTGGCCATCGCCGGGCTCGCCGGAGCGTGGCGGGACCGGCTCAACCCGCGCCGCCGATCGGAGCTGATGCTGTGACCGCCCCGGACTCGCGCGTGGCGCGTGCCCTCGACGCGCTCACCGCCGAACGCGCGGACGACGCCGTCCTCAGCGTGCGCGGGCTCTCCGTCCGCTTCCGGATGCGCGGAGGACGCCACGTCGCCGCCGTCACCGACGCCGACTTCGACCTGGCGGCGGGGGAGTGCCTCGCCCTCGTCGGCGAGAGCGGCTGCGGCAAGTCGGTCCTCGCCTCCGCGCTCCTCGGCCTCCTGCCGGGCAACGCCGAGACCTCCGGCACGGCCCTCCTCGACGGCGTCGACCTGCTCACCGCCGACGAGGAGACCCTGGCCCGTACGGTACGAGGACGGCGCGTCGGACTCGTACCGCAGAGCCCCGCCGCCCACCTCACCCCCGTGCGGACCGTCCGCGCCCAGCTGGAGGAGACCGTCCGCGAACTGACGGGCACCCCGCGGCGGGAGCGCCGGGCGGCGGCCGAGGCGGCGGCGGAACGGGCCGCGTTCCCCGTCGGACACCTGGACCGCCACCCGCACGAACTCTCCGGCGGCCTCGCCCAGTGCGCCGCGACCGCGCTCGCCCTCATCGGCGACGCCCCGCTCCTGCTCGCCGACGAGCCGACCACCGGCCTCGACCGCGACCTCGTCGAGCGGACCGTCGACGAACTGCGCCGCCACGCCGACGACGGCCGGGCGCTGCTCCTGATCACCCACGACCTGGCGGCGGCGGAACGGATCGCCGACCGCGTGGCGGTCATGTACGCGGGCCGGATCGTCGAGTCGACGCCCGCGCGCCGGTTCTTCGGCGAGCCGGGCCCGAGCCACCCCTACGCCCGGGGCCTCCTGAACGCCCTGCCCGACCGCGCGTTCACCCCGATCCCCGGCATGCCCCCCGAACTGACCGCCCTGCCGCCCGGCTGCGCGTTCGCCCCGCGCTGCCCGCGTGCGACGGACACCTGCGACACCCTGCCGAAGCCGCTGGCGGGCGTGGCCTGCCACCACCCCGAGGGAGGCCCGCGTGCTTGAACTCGACGCCATCACCGCCGGATACGACCGTCGCACGCCGGTCTTCCACGGCGCCTCGCTCACGGTCACCCCCGGCGAGGCGGTGGGCCTGCTGGGGCCAAGCGGCTGCGGAAAGTCCACGCTCGCCCGGGTCGCCGCGCTGCTCCAGCGGCCGGACGCGGGGCGGGTCACGATCGACGGCGAGAGCGTGCGAGGCTGGCGCCACAGGGCGCCTCGCTCCCTGCGGACCGCCGTCGGCGTGGTGTTCCAGCAGCCCCGGATGTCCGCCGACCCGCGCCTGCGGCTGAGCGACCTGATCGTCGAACCGCTGCGCGCCACCGGCCGACGCGCCGAGACCGGGACCCGGCTCGCCGAACTCGCCCCGAGGGTCGGCCTCACTTCCGACCTGCTGGCCCGCCGTCCCCACGAGGTCAGCGACGGCCAGCTCCAACGTGCCTGCCTGGCCCGTGCGTTGGTCCTGCGTCCGCGCTGGCTCATCTGCGACGAGATGACGGCGATGCTCGACGCCTCGACGACGGCCGCCCTGGTGGCCGCCGTCGAGTCCTACCGGGCGGAATCCGGCGCGGGCCTTCTCGCCGTCGGCCACGACCGCGTCCTGCTGACCCGCTGGTGCGACCGCACGGTCGAGTGGTCCGACTGCGTGGACGCCGACAGGCGCGCCGTCAGTTCTTCTGCAGCGTCCGGGTCATCCCCGCGATGAAGGTCGTCGTCAGCACCCAGCCGCAGCCGACCAGCAGATAGGCCAGCCACTGGAGGCTGTCCTGCGTCCAGTACCACGCGCTGCGCTGCCCCAGACCGCCGATGGGGATCAGGAGATCGAGGGTGTAGACGAGCGGCTGGAACGGGCCGCCCTCGCCCGGTTTCATCGGCGACGGGGAACGGGTGTCGAAGGCCAGGGTGCCCAGCAGGGTCAGCACGACGAGCCAGAGGCCCGCCAGCCAGGGGCGGTAGCCGTAGCCCACCGTCACGTCGAGGAGGTGGCCCCAGGCGCGGTTGGCCGGGGGCAGGGTGCGGCGCCGGTGGCGCTGCTTGGCCAGGAGCACCCGACGGGCGTCGTCGTCGTGTCCGATGCTCCGGTACCAGCTCGCCAACTGCTCGTACGGCTGCGGGCTGTAGCCCGAGCTGCGCCGGATCCACTCCACGCGGTCGGCCACGGGCTCGCGCGCCGCGGCCTCCCGCCGTTCGCCCGCCTCGTCCACCTTGATGGAGCCGTAGACGAAACCGTCCAGCTCCACCACGGGCGGCCAGCTCTGCCGGCTGTCGTGGAGGTAGGACACCCGCGCTCCGCGCAGATCCACGCTCCCGGCCGGAGGACGGGCGAGGGTGAAGTCGAAGTCGACGGCCTGCATCAGCATGCCGACCACCGCCGGGCCGTCACCGTCGGGCGCCGCGTTCAGGACGGCCCCCTCGAACGTGAGGCTGTCCGAGACCTGGGCGCCACGCAGACGTACGGTCCCGTTGGCGGTGAATCCTCCGGAGAAGTTGAGAGAGGAGGCCACGGCGTTGTCCACCGCGAGGGCCACCCCGCCCGGGCCGGGGCTTTCCAGGCGCGCTCCGCGCATGAACAGCCCACCAGGCAGCTGCGCTCCCCTCATCCGGATGCCGCCGTGGGCGACGAATCCGTCCCGGAAGAAGACACCGCCTTCCGAGACCATGCCACCGGCGGACACCGCCCACCCGCCGGGCGCGGTGATCTCGGCCCCGCTGAGGAGCACTTCACCGGCCACATGGGCGTGGATGAGCAGGACGACGGTCACCTTGCCGTGGAACTGCGAGACGGGACCGCGGTCCATGACGCACCGGCGGAGGTCGAGGCGTCCTTCGATGCGGGACGACCCGGCGTTCAAGCCCGGTAATCGACTGCCGATGATCGAGATCGTCTGGGTGGAGGCGGCGAAGAGGTCCACACTCTCCTCGAACCAGCACTCCTCGAGCCAGAGGCCATGGCCGATCTGAGCTCCGGACAGGTCGAGGGGTCCGGTGATACGGGCGCCGACCAGTCGCAGAGACGCGACCGCGCCTGTCTGCGTGGTGTTCGCGCCCAGCAGCAGCGCCGCGATCACGGCGGCCCGAACCGTACGGTCGGCGCCCCATCGCCCGCCTGCGCGCACGTGGTCGTCGTCAGGTGTTCCCGTACGCAGGTCCAGGCGGCGCCCCTCCGGGAAGGCGTCCCACAGCGCGCGCTCGGGAGGAGTCAACTCATCGTAGGAAACCATCCGTTCAGGTTAGTGACGTTCGCCGCGCCCGGCTTGTCCTCGTGACACATCGGCGGCGCCGGGTCCGGCGCGCGAACCGTCGGCGGCCGTACGGCGTCGAGTTGAGCAACTCCCGGGCCGGATAAGCATGTTGGTTCGAAGCGCCGACCATACTCGGTCGGGTTCAGCTGCTCATCGACATCAAGGGCGACGGCGTCGCGGCCTACGGCGACCGCACCGCCCGCGCACGCGGCCGGCGGGTCCGCTTCTGGGCCACCCCCGACCTGCCCGGACCCGCCCGTGACGCCCTCTGGAGCGAACTGCGCGCCGCCCGCGTCGACCACATCAACACCGACGACCTCGCCGGGCTCCGGTCCTTCCTGAACCGCCGACCCGGAATCTCACCCGTTCGGCAGGCATGCCGTACGGCCGGACGGCGCTCCCGCTGCGCCACACTGGCCGCCGAACGCCGCGATTCCGGCGCGGCGCAAGGAGGGTGTGGGCGATGGCCGTGTCCGTTTCTGTCGTGCTTCTACTGCTCGTCCTCGCGGTGATCTTCCTCCGCAGTGGCGGCCTCAAGTTCTCCCACGCGCTGGTGTGCGCCCTGCTCGGCTTCTTCCTCGCGGGCACCAGCATGGCGCCGACCATCCAGAACGGGGTCGCCGCCACCGCCAACGTCGTCAGCAGCCTCAAGCCGTAACGTTTCGGGGGAACGTTTCGCGACCATGAAGTGGCCGTGAAACCAGCGGCAGTTCCATGTACATCTCACCTACTCGGGCCTAACGTCGGCCGCCGGCGCGACCGACGTACGCACCCGAGGAGCCGCATTGACCACCCCCACCGTGCGCGACCGCGCGCTCGCCCTGATCGCCGTGTCGACCGCGATCGCCCTCGCGTTCGCCACCCCCACAGCCCTCGCCGACGACATACCGAAGGCTCCGGGCCACCGGCTCGTCGCTCCCTACGAGGGCGCTCCCGCGCCCGCGCGGCCGGTGCCGGGCGAGGCACCCGACCAGCATCCGTACCTCGCGCCCAACGGGCGCAGCGGCATGCACGCCGACGGCGCCGGCAGCGGCACCCACCCCTTCTCGGGTCCGCTCGGGCGCGACCCTCGGGTCTCCAGCGAGAAGATCGCCGCCGTCGGCGGAGAGTGCGCCACGGCCACCTTCGACGCGGGCGGCCGCCTACTCACCGTCTGCGGAACGTTCTCGGGGTTCCTGCTCAAGCTGCTGGACCCGCGCACGCTGGACACGCTCGCCGAGTACCGGCTGCCGCAGCGCTCCTCGACCGTCGAGGCGATCACGCGGCTCGACTTCGCGAAGATCTTCAAGGACACCTCCGGTGGTGCCTACTTCTACCTCGACAACACCGACCGCGTCGTCCTCGCCGACTCCCGCCAGCACGTCCTGCGCATCGCACACCGTCAGAAGGCGGACGGCGCATGGGAGTTCGTGGTCGAGGACGACTGGGACCTCACCCCGCACGTCCCGCACGACTGCGTCAGCTGGACCAACCTCTTCCCGAGCGGCGTCTGCGACCCCGTCACCTCCGTCATGCCGGACTACGACGGCCGCGTCTGGTGGGTGACCCGGCTCGGCCGGGTGGGCACCGTCGACCCCGCCAGCGGCACGCTCCGCTCGATCCGGCTGGACGGCGAGGAGATCCAGAACTCCTTCTCCGTCGCCCGTGACGGCGTCTCCATCGTCTCCGACCACGCCCTCTACAGCTTCCGCGCCGACCCCGACGGCACCCCGCGCATCCAGTGGCGGCAGACCTACGACCGTGGGACCGGCACCAAACCCGGTTCGGTGAACCAGGGTTCGGGCACCACGCCCGACCTCTTCGGTGTCGACGACGCGTATGTCGCGATCACCGACAACGCCGACGACCGGATGAACGTCCTCGTCTACCGGCGCGGCGCCGGTGTCCCCGACGCCGAACGCCTCGTCTGCACGGTGCCGGTCTTCACCTCCGGCGCATCCACCACCGACAACTCCCTGATCAGCTGGGGCAACAGCCTCGTCGTCGAGAACAACTACGGCTACGAGAACCCGACCACGCTCACCTTCGGCCGCAGTGTGGTCGGCGGCGCCACCCGGATCGACGTCCGGCCGGACGGCAGCGGCTGCGACACCGTCTGGGAGAGCGACGTCCGCTCGCCCTCGACCGTCCCCAAGCTCTCCACCGCCAACGGACTGCTCTACTTCTACGAGAAGCAGCCGAACCCCCTCGGCGTCGACGCCTGGTACCTGACGGCCGTCGACTTCCGCACCGGCGAGCGCGCCTGGAGCCGGCTCACCGGCACCGGCCCGGCCTACGACAACAACTGGGCACCGATCACCATCGGCCCCGACGGAACGGCGTACGTCGGCGTCTTCAACGGGATCGTCGCCGTCCGCGACGGTGGCTGAGGGAGCAGCGCGTACGACGGTGCCCGGGACCTTCACGGACCCGGGCACCGTCGTACGTATCGCTCAGACCATGTCGGGAACCTCGCCCTCGGTGGTCGTCATGTCGATCACGGCGAACGCCGCGCCCTGCGGGTCCACGATCGCCGCGAACCGCCCGAAGGGGCTGTCCATCGGCCCGAAGACCTTCTGTCCGCCGAGCTTCACGGCCCGGTCGACCGCCTGGTCGCAGTTGTCGACGGCGAAGTAGACCTGGATGTACGACGGGACCTCGGCCGGGAAGTCCTCCTGCGTCATCTTCATCCGCCCCAGGACCGGCATGTCGCCGCCCAGGTCGAAGACCTTGTAGTCCATGGTGTCGTCGACCATCTTCTTCGCGTTGTAGCCGAAGACCGACGTGAAGAAGTCGTCCGACTTCGCCGTGTCCCGCGTGAAGACCTCGGCCCACGCGAAGGAGCCGTTCTCACCCTCCAGCTCGAAGCCCTCGTGCGAGCCGGGCTGCCAGACGCCGAACATGACGCCGGCCGGGTCCTGCGCCAGGCACATGGTGCCGAAGTCGCCGACGGTCATCGGCTCCATGAGGATCGTGCCGCCGCTGCTCTTGATCTTCTCGGCCGTGGCGGCGGCATCGGGCGAGGAGAAGTACAGACACCAGGCCGACTGCGGCGAGCCGTCCTGGCCCGGCATGGGCGGGACGACGGCCGCGACCGCCTTGCCGTCGCGGTACGCCTGGGTGTAGTTGCCGAATTCCGAGGAGGATTCACCGAAGGTCCAGCCCAGCACATCGCCGTAGAAGGTCTTGGCTCCTTCGACGTCGGTGAACATCGCGTCGGTCCAGACCGGGGTGCCTTCAGGTCGTGCGGCCATGACGGACTCTCTTTTCCGTTCGAGGGTGGTGCGAAGACGGTCTCGATGGGGTTGTCGACTCCCACGCTAACCACGCCTCGCAAGCCGCGCTCGGTGACCGAACGTGACCGCGGTGGGTCGGCGGAGGGGCAGTGGTGGGTCAGGGGTGGGCGAGAATCCCGATGCCGTTCGGCACGGGACGTTCGGCGCCCGCGGCGGGGTGGTTGCGCACGGTGACGGCAGGGGCGTCCTGGTCCCGGGTGACGAGCGTCGAGGAGCCTCCGCCGTCGAGGCTGAAGCCGTCGACCGCGCCCACCTGGTCGAGCACCGCCGCCACCTCGGCGATCGTCAGGCCGGTCCGGAACTCGGGACCGCCGTCCAGCGCCATCAGCAGCAGCCGCCACCCGCCGTCCGCGATGCCCGCCGCCGAGCGGACGGCGGCCGTCCTGCCGTCGAGGCCGGGCAGCGGCTCGCCCGCCCGCAGCACCGGATAGCCGCCCACCGCGAAGACGTAGGGGACACGGGCACCCTCCGCGACCAGCCGGTGGTGCACGCCGACCCGGTCACCCACCTCCAGCTCCCGCAGCCGCCGGGCACCCTCCTCCCGGCCCACCAGGACCGCGGAGCCCTCCGCGATCGGGCCGCGCCCGGGCGCGGCGGCCACGGCGACGACCCGCCCGTCCCGCACCGTCACCTCGTACGTCTCCGTCGTGCATGGCGCGGCCCTCTCGGTGTCCGTGCCGCACGTGGCGCGGACGCGCGAGAGGGCGCCCCAGTCGGAGGTGAACACCCCGACCGCCCCGACCGGCAGCGCGTACTGGTTGAGCCCGCCGAGCGGGATCCGGCCCTCGGGCGTGGACACCGTGCCGTCCAGGGTGAGCCGGCCCAGCCGGGCCCGGCGGTCGACGCCCACGCCGAGGACCTCGCGGGTGTCGGTGCCCGGCGGCAGCGCCGGCCCGAAACGCTGGCCCGTCGGTACGGCCGCCTTGAGGACCCGTCCGCCGGCGATCGCGGGGCCGACCGGGGCGCCGGTCGCCTCGACGCCCGGGTGCTGGGTCTCGGTGATGTTGAAGAAGTCCCCGTTGACGGCGGCGACCGCCCCGCGCGCATCGGCGAGCTCCGACAGCGGGGCGCGCGCGGCGACCGCGCCGG
The DNA here is from genome assembly GCF_053609105.1 of Streptomyces sp. NPDC054975. Lineage (NCBI taxonomy): Bacteria > Bacillati > Actinomycetota > Actinomycetes > Kitasatosporales > Streptomycetaceae > Streptomyces > Streptomyces sp. NPDC054975. Next base: position 61,411 of record NZ_JBSGWV010000001.1, on the reverse strand, counting down.
GCGCGAGGAGGTCGACGCCGACCCCTGGCGCGCGCAGATCCACCGAGACCAGGTGGACCCGGGCGGGACCCGCGACTCCGTTCACATCGAAGGTGCGGTAGGCGACGCCCCGGGCGAGCTCCGTCCAGACGGCTTCGGCCGTACCCGGCGTGGCGCCCGCGAGGAGGGCGCACCAGGCCAGCAGGACGGTGCACAGCGCGCGGGCGCGCGAACCCGGAACCGGCACGGTTGCTCCCTGGCGCTCCGTCACTTCTCCGCTGTATCAAAAAGTTGACCAGACGTCAGTGGCTGGGACCGGTCCAGGAGTCGACCAGTCGGGAACGGGCGAGAGAACGGACACCCTCCGGTGCCTCCAGGGAGAAGCCGTCGTTCCCGCCTCTAGAAACTGACGGTCCGTCAGGTTACTCTCCCCGCATGATTCCGACCGTCGTCTGGGGTACCGGAAATGTCGGCCGCGCGGCCATCAGGGCCGTCGACGCCCACCCGGGGCTCGCCCTCGCCGCCGTCCTCGTCCACGACCCCGCCAAGGTCGGCCGTGACGCGGGCCCGCTCGCCGGACTCGACCGCCCCCTCGGGGTGGCGGCGACCGACGACATCGACGCCGTCCTCGCCACCCGCCCCCGGGCGGTGGTGTACGCCGCCTCCGGCGACATCCGGCCCGACGGGGCGCTCGCCGACGTCGTCCGGGCCGTGCGGTGCGGCGCCGTCGTCGTCACGCCCGCGCTGTACCCGCTCTACGACCACCGTGGCGCCCCGCCCGAGTTCCGCGACCCGGTGCTCGCCGCGGTCGCCGAGGGCGGTGGCTCGCTCTTCGTCTCCGGCGTCGACCCCGGCTGGGGCAACGACGTGCTGCCCCTGCTGGTCAGCGGCCTCGGCTCCACCGTCGACGTCGTCCGCTGCCAGGAGATCTTCGACTACTCCACGTACGAGCAGGAGGAGTCGGTCCGCCATCTCATCGGCATGGGGCACCCCATGGAGTACGAACCGCTGATGCTCGCCCCCTCCATACCCACCATGGTGTGGGGCGGCCAGATCCGGCTGATGGCCCGGGCCCTCGGCGTCGAACTCGACGAGATCCGCGAGACCATGGCGCGGCGCCCCCTCGACACCACCGTGACCACCCGCACGATGGGCGTCTTCGAGGCCGGCACCCAGGGCGCCGTACGGTTCGAGGTCCAGGGCATCGTCGGCGGTGAACCCCGGATCGTCATCGAACACGTCACCCGCATCCACCCCTCCTGCGTCCCGGACTGGCCCACCCCGCCCGACGGCGTGGGCGCCCACCGCGTGGTCATCGAGGGCCGCCCGCGCATCGAGGTCACGGTCGAGGCCACCGACGAGGGCGAGAACCGCTCCGCGGGCGGGAACGCCACGGCCGTCGGCCGGCTCGTGAACGCCGTCGACTGGCTCGTGGACGCGAAGCCCGGCCTCTACGACGCGCTCGACGTCCCGCTGCGCCCCGCAGTGGGCAGACTGGGAAGGAAGCGACCATGAGGATCGACGTCCCCGAGGGCAGCCACCCGATCGAGTACGTATGGGGCGAGATCGTCCCCGAGATCGGGAAGGCAGCGGCGAACTTCTCCCTCTCCGTCTACGCCCACACCACCCTGGGCCTGCGGGAGTTCGAGGCCGCGCGGCTACGGATCGCGCAGGTCAACGGCTGCCTGTTCTGCCTCGACTGGCGCACCGACCGCGACGGGGAGAAGGTCGAGGAGTCGTTCGCCGACGCCGTCACCCAGTGGCGCACCACCGATGCCTTCGACGACCGTACGCGGCTGGCCGCGGAGTACGCCGAGCGGTACGCCCTGGATCATCACGGTCTCGACGAGGACTTCTGGGCTCGTATGACCGCGCACTACAGCCAGCCCGAGATCGTGGAGCTGACGATGAGCATCGGATCGTGGTTGTCGTTCGGGCGGCTCAACCGGGTGCTCGGCCTCGACGCCGCGTGTGTGCTGCCCACCCAGTGACCTCAGAGGTCGGTGGCGATGATCTTCTCGATGTTGCGTTCGGCGAGCGCGGTGATGGTGACGAACGGGTTGACGCTGGCGTTGCCCGGAATCAGCGCGCCGTCGATCACGTAGAGGCCCGGGTGCCCGTGCAGGCGGCCGTAGTTGTCGGTCGCCCGGCCCAGCACCGCGCCGCCGAGCGGGTGGTACGTGAGGTGGTCGCCCCAGATCTTGTACGCGCCGAACAGGTCGGTGCGGTAGATCGTCCCCTCCTTCGCGTTGATCTTGTCGAAGATGGTCTTGGCGGCGTCGATCGACGGCTGCTTCCAGGCCGTCTGCCAGTTGAGCTCGACCCGGCCGGTCGTGGGGTTCCAGGAGAACTCGGCGCGGTGCGGGTTCTTGGTGATGGAGAGGTAGAACGAGGCGTACGTCTCGATGCCGGTGGGCAGCGGCGCCACCTCGGCGAACGCGCCGCCCGCGGCCCAGTTGTCGATGCCGGCGGTGGGCATGGACGACTGCAGCTTGCCGGTGGCGTCCCACATGTGGTTGGCGCGGCCGCACATGACGTTGCCGTTGTCGCCCCAGCCCTTGCCGATCTCGCCGTTGAGGCCGGGCAGCGCGCCGGTGGCTCTCAGCTTGGTCAGCAGCTTGCTGGTGCCGACGCTGCCGGCCGCGAAGAAGACCCGGTCCGCGAGGACGGACTCGGTGGACGTGATGTTCCCGGCGGTGTCCAGCCGGTCGATGGCGACCGTGTAGCCGCCGCCGGACGCGGGGGACACGGATGTGACCCGGTGCAGCGGTGAGACGGTGACCCGCCCGGTCGCCCGGGCCTGCGCGAGATAGGTCTTCTGGAGCGTCTTCTTGCCGTGGTTGTTGCCGTACAGGACCTCGCCGGCCAGCGCCGACGTGGGGACGGTGCCGGCGGCCTCCTGCTTCATGTACTCCCAGTCGTAGACGTTGGGCACGAAGACGAAGGGGAAGCCGGAGCGCTGCGCGTGCTTACGGCCGACCCGTGCGTACTGGTAGCAGGCCGTGCTCTCCCACCAGGCCGGGTCGACCTGGCTGACGCCGAGCCCCGCGTTCGCGCGCGGGTAGTAGACGTCGTACATCTCGGCGGCGTTCACGGTCGGGAGGATCGCGCCGAAGTTCTCCCGGCGCGGAGTGACCGCCATGCCGCCGTTGACCAGCGAGCCGCCGCCGACGCCCCGGCCCTGGTAGACGGTGATGCCGCCGAACTCCTCGGCGTCGAGGATCCCGGTGTGGCGGGGGACGTCCTTGTCGAGCGGGAAGCCCAGGAACTGGCTGAGTGGCTGCTTGGTGCGGGTGCGCAGCCAGAAGGACCGGTGGTCCGGTGTGGTCGTGTTGGCGAAGATCTTTCCGTCGGGGCCGGGGGTGTCCCAGGCCATGCCCATCTCGACCATGCGTACGTCGACGCCCGCCTGGGCCAGCCGCAGGGCGGCGACGGAGCCGCCGTAGCCGGTGCCGATGACCAGGGCGGGGATTCGGGACTGGGTGGCTGAGGCGTAGGCGTGTGTGGGGAGTGCCAGGGTGCCGAGAATAGAACCTGTTCCCGTGATGAATCCACGGCGTGTAACAGCCATGAGAGGCCCTCACTGTCGGGGGAATGGGAACGAGTTCTACTGCTGGCCGCATGGGAAGTCACGGCATACCAATTGGTAACTTTTGGCTGGATCGCTCAAGAATGTTCGGTACAAAGCCGACATTCTGATGAGTCATCGATCCCTGCCGAGTCCGGAGCGCGCATGTCCCTGCCGACCCTCGCCCCCGACGACCTCGACCGCGCGGCCGTCGAACTCCACGACACCGCCGTATGGCAGGAAATCGTCCGCCGCTGGGACGAGCCGGCCGCCGGCGAAGGTGACTGGCGGCGGCTGCTCTCCGTCCCCGTCGACCAACTCGTCGCCACCGCCCTCGCCGGCCTCGCCCCGCCGCCGCCCGCCGAGCGGCCGCTCCCCGGCCGGCTGGGCGCGATCCTGCCCGACCGGCTGCACGCCTGGCGCCGTCTCGGCCAGCCCGACGTACGCCCCTCCACCCACCTCGCCCATGCCCGGCGCGTCCTCGTCGAGTGGGGCTGGCAGAACAAGCCGTACAAGCTCCGCGACGCGCGCGGGGCCCGCTGCCTCTGCGGCGCCCTGCTCACCGCGCACCGCCTCGGCCACGGCAGCGCCGACACCATGAACCGCTCCGCCGCCTGGTTGGTCACCGAACTGCGCGCCCAGGGATGGACCGGTCTCATCGGCCCCTGGAACCGCGCCCCGGGCCGTACCGCCGACCAGGCGCTCGCCCTCGTCGACGCGACGATCCGACGCGCGGCACACGCGGGGGAGTGACGGCGGAGAGGTGACGGCGGGGGAGCGACGGCAGAAGAGGAGCCGGCCGGGCGCCGCAACCGCCGAAGCCCGCCGCCGTCACTCCGTGCTGTCGGCCACCGTGAAGAGTCCGCCGTCGGGATCGCGCAGCGCCACACTCCGGCCGTTGCCCGACGGCTGGACCGGCGAGGCGGTCGTACCGCCCAGCCGGACGGCCGCCGCGACCGCGTCGTCGATGTCGGGGACCCGGAAGTGCACGTGCCAGCGGGGCCTGACCTGCGGGTCGGGGGCGTCCTCCACCGCGCCCCCGTGCAGCCGCGCCACCGTGGAGCCGCCATGGCTCAGGACGACATGGTCGTCCTCGTAACTGACCTGGCAGGCGTTCGGCCGCTCACCGGCCCAGTCCAGCACCTCGGCGTAGAAGATCGCCGCGTCGAAGGCGTTCCTGGTCCGCAGCTCCAGCCAGGCCGGGGCGCCGCCCTTGCCGACGCTCCAGTCGGGGATGACCTCGCCCTCCCAGATGCCGAAGACGGCCCCCTCGCGGTCCGAGGCGAGCGCCGCGCGCCCCGTCCCGAACCGCAGCGGCCCCACGGCCACCGTGGCGCTGCGCTCGCGGATACGGGACGCCGTCAGGTCGGCGTCGTCGACGGCGAAGTACGGGGTCCAGGCGACGGCCACCGCGAGACGCGGCGCCAGCGCGCCGATCCCGGCGACCGGGGCGCCCTCGCTCAAGGCGACGGAGAACTCCTCACCCAGTCGGGTGGGCCGGAACTCCCAGCCGAAGACGCCCCCGTAGAAGGTCTCGGCGGCGCCGAGGTCGCGGGCCATGAGACTGACCCAACAGGGGGCGCCGGACACCGCATGGCTCGAGGTCGACACAACCTTCATTCCATCCGTCGTGGACGCGTGATCGCTCTCATCCCACCGTACCCCCGGCGAGATCGCCATTCCGGCACGCCCGTCCCCGCACATGACCGCCGTACGCCGTACGTACGGCATGCGAAGAGCCCACCTGGGCATGCGAAGACCTCGCCTGTACGAAAACCTGACCGGGTGAGGGACGTGCGCGCTGCGCTACGACGAGCCGTGACCGACTTGTGGGCCCGGCGCCGGGAACCGGCGGTCGTCCAGACCGTCCGGTCGACGGCCGCGGCCACGATCTCCTATGTCGTCGCGCTCTGGCTGAGCTCCGAGCCCGCCCCGCTGACCGCCCCGCTCACCGCGCTGCTGGTCGTGCAGGTCACGCTCTACTCCACGCTCACCACCGGCATCCGACGGGTCAACTCGGTGGTCGTCGGCGTCATCATCGCGATCGCCTTCAGCGCCCTGGTCGGCCTCACCTGGTGGAGCCTCGGGCTGATCATCCTGGCCTCGCTGGTGGTGGGCCGCTTCGTACGCGTCGACGAGTTCGTCCCCGAGGTCGCCATCAGCGCGATGCTCGTCCTCGGTGTCACCCAGGCCACCAGCGCGGCCTGGGACCGGGTCCTCGAAACCCTCATCGGCGCGGTGGTGGGCCTGCTGTTCAACACCGTGCTCGTGCCACCGGTCTGGGTCGGCACGGCGGGGGAGTCGATCGAGGGCCTGGCGCGGCGGATGCGCCTGCTCATGCTGGGGATGGGCGAGGGACTCACCACCCCCATGCCCGTCGGCCGGGCCGCCGCCCGTCTGCACGAGGCCCGCCGTCTCGACAACGACGTGGCCGACGTCGACGCGGCGCTGCGCCAGGCCGAGGACAGCCTCCGGTTCAACCCCCGGGTCAAGGAAGGGGTCTTGCACCGGATCGTCCTCCGCACCGGCCTCGACACCCTGGAGATCTGCGCCGTCGTCCTGCGCGTCCTGGCGAGGACCCTGACCGACCTCGCGAAGGAGCGCGCGGAGACCGACCTCTTCCCGAAGGACGTCGCGTTGGCGCTCGAAGACCTCCTGGCCCGGGTCGCCGACACCCTCGTGAGCTTCGCCGTCCTCGTCTCCACGCACGTCAGCGCCGACGCCGACGCCGCCGAGGAGCGGCTCGCCGGCGAACTCCGCGCGGCCCGCGCGGTCCGCGACCACGCGGCGGAGCTGCTGCTCGACGTCGTCCAGCGCGACCCCCGCCAGTGGCAGCTGTACGGAGCGCTGCTCGCCGAGATCGACCGGATCCTCGACGAACTGGACCTCGAACACCGCGGGCGCCGACTGATGGAAGAACTCGACCGCCACTCGCGAGAACGCGCCGAGCGGCGGCCGAGGCTGTCGGCGTTCTACGACCGACTGGGGGTCTGAGGGGGGGGTGGTGCTTCGGGCACATCGGAAATTCCGGCAGTCACCGCCGGTCGTTCATCAGCTCCTGGAAAGAACTCATACAAGGGGTGCAGTGACGGTCGGTCCTTTCGCGCTCCTCGAGCGGCTCCTCGTGGAGCGACTGCCCGCAGAGGGCGATCGCCTTGCCGATGGCGGCCACGTGCCAGACGAAGACCCCGTCCCGGGGCGCTATGCCGACGTGCATTTCGTACATTGGTCGTCTCCATGCTCGGCGGACGCTTGCTCTTCCAGTGCACCCGACCGAGGGCGGGTTGCACGCCCGGAGGGCGGCTGTTCGGGTGATGACGCCCGTGAGCACTGGAGGCCGCCGGAGTGCCGGATGCGTACGCTGGAGCGAGGGGCGGCGTGACGGCGACCTGGTCGGAGGCGACCCCATGAGACGACGCCACCATTTCCACATCGACCACGCGGGGCACTCGGTCAGCGTCACCGTGCAGACCGGCCACAGGGCCGTGGTGGAGGTCCTTGTCGACGGCAAGGAGACGGGGTACGCGACGACCGCCGCCGACCGCCCGGTGACCGTGCACATCGAACTGCCGACCGATCCGCCGACCCCGGCGACGGTCCGGGCCGCCGCCGGACCGGGCATCCCCCGCTGCGTCCTCGAGGTGCCGGGCGCCGAGCCCCAGGTCATGTCGCCTCGGCTCTACTGACAGGTCGCCCCGGCGCGGACCGGCTTCAGCGAGACGAGGTAGGCGTCGACCGCGTCCGTCACACACGCGCCGCCCCGGCCGTACGCCGTGTGGCCCACGCCCTCGTACGTCAGCAGCATCCCGCCGGGCAGCTGCGCGGCGAGGCTCTCGGACTCCTCGTACGGCGTCGCCGGGGCGCCCGTGGTGCCGACCACGAGGACCGGCGGCACGCCCTCGGCGCGGACGCGGTGCGGCTGCCCCGCAGCCGCCGGCAGGTCCTTGCACGTCATGGCGTCGAGGACGCTCGTGGTGCCGTACGGGCCCGCCGCCCTGTCGGCCGGCGCGAGGGCGTCCCAGTACGGCTGGGCGACGCGGGGGTGCGGGGTGTCGGCGCAGTTCACGGCGAGGAGCGCGGCGTCCTCGTTGTCGGCGGGCACGGCCTCCTCGGCAGGCGTCGGGCTTCCGGCCTCCTCCTCGCCCTCCGGCTCGGGGGTCTCCTCACCGTCCGCCAGCGCGGCGAGCTTCGTACCGTCGCCGGCGTCGGCGGCGGTCAGCGCCTGCGACAGCTCCTTCCACTGGGCCTCGGGCGTGTACATGGCCATCGACAGCGCGTCGAGCAGGGTCCGCTCGTCGGCCCCGGCCTCGGACCCGTCCACCGGGAGCGGAGCGCGGCCCGTCCGGGCGAAGAGCCTGTCGACGACCGCGCGTATCGCGTCCGGCGTCGCTCCCGGGCAGACATCGGCCCCGGCGACGTCGGCGCAGTACGTGGCGTAGTCGTCCACGGCCCGGCGGAAACCGACGGCCTGGCTCTGCGCGCGGGCGCGCCAGTCGAGCGACGGGTCGATCGCCCCGTCGAGGACCAACGCGCGGACCCGGCGCGGGAACTGCTCGGCGTAGGAGGTGCCGAGGCTCGTCCCGTACGACCAGCCGAGATACGTGAGCCGGGACTCGCCGAGCGCCGCCCGGAGCACGTCCATGTCGCGTGCCGCGTCGCGCGTCCCGACGTGCCGCAGGATGTCCCCGCTCCGCGCGACGCACTCCGCCGCGGCGGCCTTGGCGAGGGCGAGGGCGCCTTCCCGGTCGGCGTCGGTACGGGGGTTGAGCGGATGCTCGTTGCGAGGGGCGCCGGCTCCCTCCCCCTCCTTCTCGTCCCTGCCGTCGTCACAGGTCAAGGCAGGCGTACTGGCTCCCACGCCTCGCGGGTCGAAGGAGACGAGGTCGAAGCGCTCTCGGACCTTGGCGCCGAAGGAGTCGACGGCTCCGTCCTTGAGGTGGTCCACGCCGGAGCCGCCGGGACCACCGGGGTTGAACACGAGCGAGCCCATCCGGTGCGCCGGGTCGGCGGTGACCGCCTTCGCGACCGCCAGCTCGAAGGTCCGCCCGTTCCCGGGATCGGCGTAGTCCATCGGAACGGTCAGCCGCGCACACCGGAACTCGCCGCAGCCGGTCCACTTCAGCTTCTGCGTGTAGACCGCCCTCAACTCCTCCCGCACGGCCGGATCGACGTCCCGGCCGCGCCCGTCGGCCTCGGGGGCCGACGCCGTGCACGCGGAGAGGGCGGTGACACCGAGAACGGCGACGGCCAGAACGAGGGCGGGACGAGAACGAACGGCGCGCTTCACGGGAGTACTCCTGGGGTCCTGGGTGCGGTACACCTCAGCTTCCCGGGACGATGCTGAGTTTTTCCTGAGGAGCCCCCGCGGGCAGGCGCAGGACGAACCGCGCCCCGCCGCGCTCGCCCGGTCCTTTGCCTCCGCCGGCCGTGTCGAGGACCCCGCTGGTGGCCGTGAGGCTGCCGTGGTGGGCGTGGGCGACCCAGGAGGCGATGGAGAGGCCCAGGCCCGTCGAGGCCGCGCCGCTGCGGAAGCGTTCGAACAGCGCGTCCGCCACGCCCGGCGGGAGGCCCGGGCCGGCGTCCCGCACCGTCACGGTCGCCTCCCGGCCCGCCCGGGCGACCTCGATGTGCACGTCGGCCGGTTCGCCCGGTGCGTGGCCGTGCGTGAGGGCGTTGACGAGCAGGTTCGCGACCGCCCGGCGTACGAGATCGGGGTCGGCCTCCACGACCGTCGCCTCGGTCCGTACGGTCACCCGGTGACCCTCGGCAGGGGTGTCCTCGACCACCGCCTCCACCAACTGGTCGAGCCGCAGCGGCTCCCGCGCCAGAGTCTGTACGCCCGTCATCAGGCGGGCCCGCGTGAGCAACCCGTCCACCAACCCGCCCATGGTGTCCGCGAGCCGCATCGTCCGGCGGAGCACCTCCGTGCTGTCCGTGTCGCCGCGCAGGGCGGTCTCCGCGAGCATCCGCAGGGAGGCGACCGGGGTCCGCAGATCGTGGGCCGCGTCGGCGAGGAAGGCCTCCTGCTGCCCCAGTGCCGTCAGCGCCGGGCGGATCGCCCGCCCCGACAGCACATGACCGACCGCCGCCGACAGCACCACCAGGACCGCGCAGCCGGCCGCCAGCAGCCAGGTCGTCCGCCGGTGGTCGGCCAGCGCCTCGGTGGTCTCGTAGAGGGTGACGACCGCGCCGTCCCGGCCCTCCTCGCCCTCGGCGTCGGGCGCGAAGAACGGCTCCGCGAACAGCCGGACCCGCCGCCCGTCCACCGCCCGCCCGTCGACGGCGACGGCCTCCTCACGGCGCAGGGCGGTCCTTGCCACGGCCCGGACGTCGTCGGGGCGCCCGACGAGACAGGGCCGCTCACCGGCGAAGTCCACGACCGGGCCGGAGGACCCGTCCCTGGGGACGGAGAGCACCGTCAGCTGCGGGCAGCCGGTGTCCATGGTCCCGACGAGGTCGGTGGTGTCGAGGCGGTCGTCCGCGTCGTACGTGAGCAGGCTGATCGCCTGGGTGGTGTCGAGGTTCATCGCCTGGTCGAGCTGCTCGCGCCACCGCGTGTCGTCGCTGCGCACGGCGAGGACGGCCATCGTGACCAGCCCGACGGCGCTGGTGAGCGCGAACAGCGCGGTGATCCGCCGGCGCAGCCGCCGGACCCGCCCGGTGGGCGTCAGCGCCCGCCGCCCCGATCCGCCCGCCCGACCCCCGCCCGGCCGCCCGCTCACTCGCGCCCCGGTGGGGCCAGTCGGTAGCCGGTGCCTCGTACGGTGCGGATCAGCGGTGGGTCTCCGAGCTTGCGGCGAAGTTGGGAGACCAGGACCTCCAGGACGTTCGAGCGCGGCTCCGCCATCTCGTCCCAGCAGCTCTCGATCAGCTCGGTCCGTGACACCGCCTGGTCGGCGCGGGCCGCCAGGACCTCCAGGACCGCGAACTCCCGCCCGGTCAGGGTCAACAGGACTCCCGCGCGGCGGACCTGGCGGCGCGCCGTGTCGATCTCCAGGTCGGCGACGTGGTGGACCGGCGGCCGGACGACGGCAGCCTGGCGGCACAGGCTGCCCACCCGGGCGACGAGTTCGGGCACCGCGAACGGCTTGACGAGGTAGTCGTCGCCGCCGCTCGCGAAGCCGCCGACCCGGTCGGCGACGGTGTCCCGGGCCGTGAGGAAGAGCACCGGCACGGCGCCGCCCCGGCGGCGCAGCTCCGCGACGTACCCGGCCGCGTCCCCGGAGGGCAGCATCCGGTCGAGGACGGCGCAGTCGTAGGGCGTGACGAAGAGCGCCTCGTCCGCCTGCGGAAGGTCCGCGATCTCGTCGACCGCGAACCCGGCGGCGCGCAGCGCGGCGGCCACCCCGAAACGCAGATCCTCGTCGTCCTCGACCAGCAGCACCCGCACGGCGCCCACCCTAACGAACCGTCCCAACCACGTCGAAACCCTCCCCGACCGGCACACCGCCAGGTCAACACTGTGTAACGCCAACGGGCTTGTCGGACTGAAGGCTTCCCTCCGCCCCCGGCCTCTGGGATCTTGCCTCCACCCCACACATCACAGGGCCCGGCCGACGCCACCAGCGTCACCGGGCCATCGGAGGACGCATTGTTTTCCCACATATCCAGCAGGCTGAGACTCCCGGCCACGGCCGTCACCGCCTTCGGAGCGGTCGTCGCGCTCGCCGCGCCCGTCGCAGCCACCCCGGCCGCTCCGGCCGGTATCCCGGAGCCCAGGTCCGCCTCGGCGGCGCCCCTGACCACCGCGGCCTCCGCCGCGTCGGAGGCAGCCGCGGCGCTCCGCGGGGCCGCAGCCTCCCCCGCCGCTTCGGCGGCCTGGGCGGCCGGCACCCGGGCCTACCTGGTCATCACCGCTCCCGGTGACACCACGGCCGTGCGAACCGCCGTCGCGAACAACGGCGGTTCGGTCTTCTCGTACTTCGACGCCATCGGCGTCGTCGTGGCGCACTCGACGTCGGGCACCTTCGCCTCGACCATGCGCACGGTCTCCGGCGTCCAGCAGGTCGGCGCCACCCGCACCTCCGACGTGCCGGCCGACGCCTACAACCCGGCGCTGCCGAGCAACCCGTCGCAGTCGGCGCCTCCGACCACCGAGCCGGTCCGCTCGGACATGACCCAGATCAAGGCCGACCAGGCCTGGGCCGTCACCACCGGCTCGCCCACCGTCAAGGTCGGCATCCTGGACACCGGCGTGGACGACCAGCACCAGGACCTGGCGCCGAACTTCAACGCCGCCGACTCGGTCTCCTGCGCGTACGGCAAGCCGGACACCCGGGCCGGGGCCTGGCGCGACGTCGACACCCACGGCACGCACGTCGCCGGTACGGTCGCGGCCGCCAAGAACGGCAAGGGCGCCATCGGCGTCGCGCCGGGCGTGAAGATCTCCTCGGTCCGCATCGCCGAACCGGGCAGCACCCTGTTCTTCGCGGAGAACACGATCTGCGGCCTCGTCTGGTCCGGTGACCACGGCTTCAAGGTCACCAACAACAGCTACTACACGGACCCGTGGCAGTTCAACTGCCCGAACAACCTGGATCAGGCGGCCATCCTGGAGGGTGTGGGCCGCGCCCAGAAGTACGCGGAGGGCAAGGGCTCGCTGCAGGTCGCGGCGGCCGGCAACGCCAACTACGACCTGGCGAACAAGACCACGGACACCTCCTCGCCCAACGACTCCACCCCGGTGAGCCGGACCATCACCAACGACTGCCTGGACATCCCGGCCGAACTGCCGGGCGTGGTCACGGTCGCGGCGAACGGCACCAACGGCTCGTCCAAGGCGTCCTTCTCCAACTTCGGACGGAACGTCATCGAGGTGTCGGCGCCCGGCGAGTCGGTGTACAGCACCATGCCCGGCGGCAAGTACTCCTCGCTGAGCGGCACCTCCATGGCCTCCCCGCACGTCGCGGGCGTCGCGGCGCTGCTGGCGAGCACGAACCCGACCGCCACCCCGGCGGACATCCGTACGAAGCTGGGCGTCCAGGCCACCGACCTGGCCTGCCCGTCGGACAGCCGGTGCACCGGCACCACGGCCAACAACAGCTTCTTCGGCGAGGGCCGGGTCGACGCGCTGAAGGCCGTCAGCGGCACCACCCCGCCGCCCGGGGCGTACTTCGAGAACCTCACCGACGTCACGGTCTCCGACAACACCACCGTCGAGAGCCCGATCACGGTCAGCGGCGTGACGGGCAACGCCCCGGCCACGCTCAAGGTCGGCGTGGACATCAAGCACACCTACATCGGTGACCTCAAAGTCGACCTCGTCGCCCCCGACGGCACCGTGTACACCCTGCACAACCGGTCCGGCGGCGGTACGGACAACCTCGTCCAGACCTTCACCGTCAACGCCTCCGCCGAGGTCGCGAACGGCGTCTGGAAGCTCCGTGTGAACGACAACGCGAACCAGGACACCGGAAGGATCGACGCCTGGAACCTGACCTTCTAGGCCCTGCCCGGGCGCCCCTCGCCGTCACGGCGGGGGCGCCCGGACTGCGTACCGGAGTAGAGGTGGTCGACCTCGGGGCGCAGATCGAGTATGTCCAGGAACTCCGCCAGCTCCGCCGGATCGGCCGTCCGGCTCGCGACGGCCCGCCGCGCGGCACGACGCCGCTCTCCGGGACCCTGCGGCCCCGGCGAACCGTCGTTCGCCTCTGTGACGTCCATGCGCCGATCCGACCACACCCCGGCCGGGCGCGCACGGTCAGGGGCCGCCGAGACGTCAGCGCACGCCGAGGAAGATGCCTCCGGGCGTGTTCAGGTTGTCGTTGTGGAGATGGAACGCGCGCAGCGACCGGGCGATCTCCCGCTGCGAGACGTACGCGTCGCGGTCCAGGTCCAGATGCCTGAAGGCCTCCGCGCCCTCGTCGCCGGAGACGTCCCAGACGGCGAGGTAGGCGGCGAACTCCTCCTCGCTGACCCGCTTGTCACCCTTGGTGTCCATGATGCGGAAGATGGCGGCCGCGAGGTTCTCCAGGATCTCGGGCCGGTCCGTGTCGTAGCCCACCGCACGGTGCGCCGCGACGAAACCGTCCTGGTCGAGACGCTCACGCCCCGGCACCGACTGGGTGAGCAGACCGAGCCACTGCGCCCAGTACGCCCGCTCCAGGGCCTGGATCCTGGGATCGTCCGCCGCCAGCCCGTACGCGGCGGCGTACGCCTTCACGACGCGTTGGTGGTCGGCCCAGGTGACGTACCCGTCGCCGTCGCCGTCCAGGACGGCGAAGAGCCGCAGGAGCCGCCGAGTGACCGGATCGAGCGTCGCCATGCCGGGTTCCTTCCGTGGGAGGGGTCGTATGGAGAGGGACGGCAGAACCCCCAGTGTGGTTGCCCGAGCGCGGCGGCGCCGTGTACGCCACCATCGACGCCATGGAGGCAGGTGCCGACGTGGCCGCCCTCGCCCGGGAGCTGACCCGGCGGGCCGATCCGGCGCGCCTGCGGGACGACGTCGCGTTCCTCGCCGACCGCCCGCGAAGCCGGATCCACGCGCCCGAGGCCATGCTACGGGCCGAGGCCCGTGTGGCGGACCGGCTGGCGGAGGCGGGCTGGCGGACCGAGCGCCGGCCGTTCGAGGTCCGGTGGCGGCCGGGCTGCTCCGACCGCCCCGGAGGCGGCCATCTGTCCCCTCTCCGGTTCCGCGTGCACCGACGCCTCACCGGAGCCAACCTGCTGGCCGATCCGGCGGACGGGGGCGACGGTCCCGCCGTGCTCGTCGGCGCCCACCTGGACACCGTCAGGGGCAGTCCCGGCGCCGACGACAACGCCTCCGGTGTCGCCGCCCTCCTGGAGGTCGCCCGGCTCCTCGGCGGGCTGCCCCAGCCGCCGCCGGTGCGGCTCGCCTTCTTCGACATGGAGGAGCTCGGCTTCGTCGGCGCCCGCGTCGCCGCCCGCGCGGCACGCCACGGCCGGCGGGTCTGCGGCATGCTCTGCCTGGAGTCCGTCGGCTGCTTCGCCGACGCGCCCGGCACGCAGGCGGTGCCGGCGGGCTTCGGGGCCCTCTTCCGGGGCGCGGCCGGAGCCGTACGCGCCCGTGACCGGCGGGGCGACTTCACCCTCGTCGTCCACCGGCGCTCCTCGGCTGCTGCCGCCGACCTCTGGCGCCGGGCGGCGGGCGCGGCCGAGCCGCCGCTGCCCGTCGTCACCCTCCGCGACCCGCGTCCGGACGGCGCGTGGGGCACGCTCGCCGGCCTCGCCGCGCCCCCGCTGAACCACCTCGGCCGCAGCGACCACGCCGCGTACTGGAACGCGGGAATTCCGGCCGTCCTGCTCACCGGCACGGCGAACTTCCGCAATCCCCGCTACCACCGGCCCACCGACACGCCCGACACCCTCGACTACGCGCGCCTGACGGCCGTCGCCGTGGCCACCGCGGTCACCGCCGCGCTCTGGTGGCCGTCCGGTCACCGTCCGTAGCCGCCTCGGAGGCGGAACCGGCCCGGCGGACCTACCGTGGTCGAAGAGTGCGCCGCCACCGTTCCCCGTTCCCGAGGAGGCCGCGATGGAACAGCGCTTCGTCTGGGTGACCACGCGCAGGATCAAGCCGGGCACCCTGCAGGAGTTCGAACAGGCATGGCGCCCCGGATCCACCCCCGACGGGATGTACCGGGCGTACGCCTACTGGACCGAGGACGGCGAGGAGATCACCGGCGTCTCCCTCTGGGACTCGCGGGAGGCGTGCGACGCCTGGCGGTCCTCCGAGGCGGAGCGGTCGCGCCGCGAGACCATGGCTCCGTACGTCGTCGAGGAGAGCGAAGCCTTCTACCGGGGCGGCGAACTGGGGCTCCCCGGGCGGTAGCCGCCCGCGCGGAGAACCCGCGGACACGGCCTGGGGCTACGGATACGTCCGTACGTCGTCCGTGTACTCGCGCGCCCGTTCCCGTACGAGCTCCGGCAGCGCGCCCGACGCCAGGTCCTCGAGGGTCGTCCCCTCCAGGACCTGGCGCAGGCTCGCCCGGACCGCGCGCCACACGTCCGGCATGGGCGCCGCCGAACCCCGGTACTCCAGACCGGTCAGCTTCAGGTCGCGCACGCTCACCAAAGGCCCGTCCATCGCCCGCAGCACATCGGCCAGGGTGATCTCCGCGGCCGGCCTGGCGAGGGCGTACCCGCCGTCCGGGCCGCGCACGCTCCGCACCAGCCGGGCCTGGCGCAACTCGCTGAGAACGACGAAGAGGAAGCGGACCGGGATGTCCTGCCGGCCGGCGACGTCCTCCGCCTTCAACGGCCGGTCGGGGGAAGAGGCCAGCTCCGCCATGGCCCTGACCGCGTAGTCCGTTCGTGCTGAGATCCTCACCGCCTCAATGTCTCACGGTTGGCGCGAAACCGATCCGGTCGCCGGGTGAAGGGACGGTGCACCCTTGTCCGTTCATGTTGTTCATCGACATAGTGAACAACCTCGTGCACTGTCCATCCCCGGCCGGAGGTCCCTCGTGCCCACGCCCAAGTCCGCGCCCAAGACCCCGACCGCTTCCCTCCGTACGCGGCCGACCGTGGCCGTCGTCGGCACGGGCGCGGCCGGGGCGCTGGTCGCCGTCCAGCTCTGCGAGACGGCCGCCCGGCGGCGGACCCCGCTCGATCTCCTCCTGATCGACCCGGCGGCCGAGGCGGGACGCGGCACGGCCTACGCCACCGAGGTGCCCGAGCACCGGCTCAACGTGCCGGTCGGCGGGATGAGTTGCTACCCCGACGACGCCGGCCACTTCCGGCGCTGGCTCTGCCGCCACGGCGAATCCACCGTCACCGCCGCGGACTTCGCCTCCCGGTACCGCTTCGGCTCCTACCTCGCCGACACCCTCGGCCGCGCCGTCATCACCGCCCACGGCACCGTCGCCGTCCGCCGTCTGCGGACCCGGGCGACCCGCTGCGCCGAGACGGCCGACGGGCGGTTCGAGCTGCGGCTCGCCGACGGCGGGACGGTGACGGCCGACACCGTCGTCCTCGCCACCGGCCCCGCCGCGGGCGCCGCGCGCTGGGCACCGGCCGCACTGCGAGGCTCCGCACGGTTCATCGCCGCCCCGTGGGCGCCCGGCGCGCTCGACGCCGTGGGCGCCGAGGACGACGTCCTCCTGGTCGGCACCGGGCTGACCGCCGTCGACCTCGCGCTCGTCCTCGACCGGCCCGGCCGCACCGTGCACGCCCTCTCCCGCAGCGGTCTCCTGCCCCGCCCGCACGCCGTCTCCCCCCTGCCACCCGTACCAGCGCCGCCCGGGCTCACGGCGCTCCCGCTGCGCCGGCTGCGCACCGCGCTCCGGCGGCACATCGCCGCCTCCCTGCGCGACCACGGCGACTGGCGCCCCGCCCTCGACGGGCTGCGCCCCGCGATCGGCGCGCTCTGGCAGGGGCTCACCGACGAGGAGCGGGCCGAGTTCCTCGACCGCGACGCGACCCGCTGGAACGTCCACCGCCACCGGATGGCCCCGGCCACCGCCGAGGCGATCGACCGGGCGCGCGCCGCCCACCGGCTGCGCGTCCACGCGGGCCGGATCACGGCGGCCCGCACCCTGGACGACGGCCGGATCGCCGTCGGGCTCGCCGACGGCCGGGAGCTGACGGCGGCCTGGGTCGTGGACTGCACCGGGCCCGGGCTCCGCGTCGACGCCACCGCCGACCCTCTCTGGGGCGCCCTGCTCGCCGACGGTCTCGCGGTGCCGGGCCCGCTCGGCATCGGCGTCGCCACCGACGCGGGCCGTCTGCGCGACGCCCGGGGCACCAGCCACCGGTCGCTGTTCACCCTCGGCTCGCCCCGCCGCGGCGAACTGTGGGAGACGACCGCGATCCCCGAGATCAGGGCGCAGGCCCGGGAGATCGCCGAGTCCGTGCTCGCCCCGCTCACCCGCGCCCCGCAGCCCACCCGCCGCCGGCCCACCGACCAGTTCGGGCTGCCGCTCTCCACCCACGCCGCCGCTGCCGCCGCCTACCGCAGCGGCCTAGGCCGGGTGGTCACCGTACGAGGGAAGGCCGCCGAGGCGTTCGCCCGGGCCACCGCGCTCGACCCCGGCTTCGCCCTCGGCCACGCCGCGCTCGCCCTGCTCGGCCACGAGTGCGGCGCCGACGTCGACGTACACCGCGAACTCGCCGACGCCCAGCGCGGCGTGGCCGAGCGCGGCGACGACCGGGAGCGCTCGTTCGTGGACGTGGTCACCCGCAGGATCGAGCAGGTCGGCGCCGACGCCGCAGCGGACGGGGACCGGGCGCTCGTCGACCACCTGGACCGGTACCCGGTCGACGCCTTCGCCCTGAGCATCGCGGTGCCCACGATCGCCTTCTCCGGCGTCGGCGACCTCGACGGAACGCTCGCCCTCCGCCTGGTGGAGCACACCGCGCCCGCCTACGACGGGCACTGGTTCCCCACCTCGCTGCTGGCCTTCGTCCGCCAGGAGCAGGGGCTCGTCGACGAGGCGGGCTTCCTCGCCACGGCCGCGCTGGCCGCCGAACCCGCCTCGGGACACGCCGCGCACGCCCTCGCCCACGTCCACTACGAGTCCGGCGCCCACCGTGCAGGCCGCGACTGGCTCGACGGCTGGATCGGCGGCCAGGGCCGGGGCGCCGTGCACCGGGCCCACTTCTCCTGGCACGTGGCGCTGCACGAACTCGCCCTGGACGACTCCGAGGCGGTACGCCGCCGCTGGTTCGCCCAGCTCGCGCCGCGCCAGGTCAACGGCGTACGGGCGCTGGTCGACTCCGGCTCGCTCCTGTGGCGGGCCCGGATGACCAGGAACTGGACGGGCAGCGCCCCCGTGGACGACGTTCTCGACGCCGTCGCCCGGGACCTCCTCGAGCGGCCCGCCACCGCGTTCACCGCCCTGCACAGCGCCGTCGCCCTCACCGCCGCGGGCGACCTGCCCGCGCTGCGGCGGCTGCGCAACCACGCTGCCGGAGCCGACGCCGTCCAGCGCGAGGTCATCGCCCCGCTCTGCCACGCGCTCGAAGCCGTCCTGGAGGAGCGGTGGACGGCGGCGGTGGACGGACTGCGCGGACTGCTGCCCACGCTGCGCCGGGTGGGCGGCAGCGCGGCGCAGCGCGAGGTCGTCGAGGAGACCCTGCTCCACGCGCTCCTGGAGGCGGGCCAGCGCGACGCGGCCCGCCACCTCCTGGAGGAACGCCTCGACCGCCGTTCCTCCCCGCTGGACCGCCGTCGCCTGTCGGACCTGCCGGGGTGAGGAGCGGCCTGCGGCGAGGTCAGTCGCCCCCCTCGATCAGGCGGTGCAGCACGTCCGCCGCAGCGCGGCCGAAGGACGGGTCGTTGAGGTCGGTGTCGAGCTCCAGCACGTCGACCGGGCTGCCCCGCAGCCCGTCACGGACCGCGTCGAACACGGCCTCGTCCAGCGTCGGATCGTGGTACGGCCCGCCCGGCGCCCCCAGCGTGGACAGCCCGCGCAGCGGCAGGCACACCGTCGTCGGCCCGGTCGCCGACCGCAGCTTCGCCGCGACGCGCGCGCCGAGCTCCGCGCACTCCTCGGCCGTCGTCCGCACCACCGATATCGACGGGTTGTGCACCCGCACGTCCCGGTCCAGGACCCGCTCCGGGACCGTGTCGAGCGGGCCGAACTTCACCATGTCCAGCGCGCCCGGGCTGACCACCTGCGGTATCCCGGCCCGACCGGCGGCGAGCAGCCGGTCGGGGCCCGCCGTCAGGATGCCCCCGCAGAGGTCGTCCGCCAGCTCGCAGAGCGTCAGATCCAGGACGCCCGCGAAGAGCCGCTGCTCCGCCAGGGACTCCAGCGTCCGGCCTCCGGCCCCGCTCGCGTGGAAGACCAGGACCTCGTAGCCGAGTTCGGTCAGCCGCGCCCGGGCCGCGTCGACCCCGGGGGTCGTCACGCCCGCCATGCTCGCGGCGACGAGCGGCCGGTCGTCCCGCACGGGGGGAGCGGCGGCCTCGAACCCCCGCGCCATCCCGGCCACCGCCTCGACCGCGTTCGCCAGGATCGGCGCCGAGACCCGGTTGACCCCGGCGATGTCGACGACGCTGTACATCAGCGTGATGTCCGACGAGCCGACATAGGGGGCGACGTCGCCCGAGGCCATCGAGGAGACCATCACCTTCGGCACCCCGAGCGGCAGGGCCCGCATCGCCCTGGTCGCGATCGACGTGCCGCCGCTGCCGCCGAGGGCGAGCACGCCGTGCAACCTGCCCTTCGCGTGCAGCCGCCGGACGACCTCGGCCGCCCCGCGCGCCATCGCGGTCACGGCCGCGCCCCGGTCGCCGCCGCGCCGTAGCCCGTCGAGATCGGCGCCCGCCGCCCGCGCCACCTCGTCCCGGGAGACGTCGGCGGGCGTCCGAGGGGGCCCGACCACGCCCGTGTCGACCACGAGGACCTCGACACCGCGGCTCTCCAGCCGCTCGCGAAGCCATCCGTACTCAAGACCTTTGGTGTCCAGCGTGCCCACCAGTACGACGATTGCCATCCCCGTACTGTCCGTCGAAGACGAGATGGCGACAAGACTGTGGCGGCCGGACGCCAGGCGGCATACTGACCCCTCTTGATCACCTTGATCACCACGACCGACAGGAGGAGTCATGGCCGCCAGTTTCAAGACCGTCATCGAGGTGGGCCCGGACCATCTCGAGCAGGCCCGCGCCATGGACCGGCTGTTCCAGCAGGCGATCGCGCCCGCCACCGTCAACTTCGACTTCGAGAACATCCACCAGGCCGCCGCCGCGATCCCGGACAGCTCCGTGGTCAAGATGGTGCGCGGCTGGGGGCTCCAGGAGTACGCCCCCGTCATGGTGATGGTGCTCTCGCTCAAGGAGGCGGTGCGGCAGGCGCTGCCCGGCGAGTTCGCGAACGCCGCGTTCTGGGGCACCGTCGAGCAGGAACTCGCCCACGCCTTCACGGACCTCGCTGCACAGGAGGGCGAGCCGGGACTCTCGTACTACGAGGAGGGGCCGGACCGCACCAGCTACTACCGTGACGTGTTCTTCGCCCTCCAGGACGAGGAGACCGGCGACCACATGTACGCGATCGCCTTCTGCATCGACGTGACCGTCGGCCTGGAGAAGGAGAAGGCCGCCGCCCTGGAGATCATGGACGTCGCGCCGTACACGATCCGGCTCAACGCGATCGTCCTGCGCCAGGAGTTGAGCCTCGCGGCCTGACGGTCGCCCTCCCTCCGCCCGAACGTGCGGGGAACCGCACCGGCCCGCCGTCCCGGGCCGGACCCACGGGGAACCTAGACTGCCCCGTATGGCGAAGTACTTCGACGTGCACCCCGAGAATCCTCAGCGGCGCACCATCAGCAGCGTGGCCGACAGCATCCGCTCCGGCGCCCTCGTCGCGTACCCGACGGATTCCTGCTACGCGCTCGGATGCAGGATCGGCAGCCGCGACGGCATCGGCCGGATCCGCACGATCCGCGAACTCGACGACCGCCACCACTTCACGCTGGTGTGCCAGAACTTCGCGCAGCTCGGCCAGTTCGTGCATGTCGACAACGACGTGTTCCGCGCCGTCAAGGCGGCGACGCCCGGCAGCTACACCTTCATCCTGCCGGCGACGAAGGAAGTCCCGCGCCAGCTGCTGCACCCCAAGAAGAAGACCGTCGGAGTCCGCATCCCCGACCACGTCGTCACCCAGGCGCTCCTCGAAGAACTCGGCGAACCACTGCTCTCCAGCACCCTCCTCCTGCCCGGCGAGGACGAACCGCTGACCCAGGGCTGGGAGATCAAGGAGCGGCTCGACCACGCGGTGGACGCGGTCCTCGACTCAGGAGACTGCGGGACGGAACCGACGACGGTGATCGACTTCTCGGAGGGTGAGCCGGCGATCGTCCGCCGAGGCGCGGGCGACACCTCGCGGTTCGAGTAGCCGTGCGCCGACATGTGATGATCGCGCCATGACCGTCATCACCGCGCGGCACGGCCTGGTCCTGGCAGCTGCCGCCCTGCTGACCGCCGGGTGCGGCCTCGGGGCCGAGATCGACCGTGAGGTCAACCCCGAGCGGACCGGGCTCCGCACGGCCGCCGGGCCGTCGGGCGTCCCGACGCGCGACGGTGGCCGCGCCGGCCTCGGGGCCGCTCCCCGGGCCGAACGTCCGTCTCCCACCGCCCCGCAGGGCTGTCCGGCGACGGGGATGAAGGTGACGACCGGCATGGTCGACGCGGCCATGGGCCTGCGTTCCATGCCGGTGACCGTCACCAACTGCGGCAAGGGGGAGCAGCGCGTCAACGGGTATCCGGACGTACGGGTACGGGACGTGAACCAGGAGCCGATGGACGTCACCGTCCTCAAGGGCCCGGCTCCCATCACCCAGCTCGACGACCCCGGGCCGCACCTCGTGACGCTGAAGCCCGGCGAGGCAGCGCGCAGCGTCTTCGTCTGGCGGTACTCGGCCGTGGACGCAGCGACCCGGAGGGGAAGCGGGGTGTACGTCGAGATCGCCCCGGCCGCGGGGGTGGCCCGCCAGACGGTCGAACCGGACGGCGGCCTCGACATCGGCGAGACGGGCCTCCTCGGCACGACCGCCTGGCAGAAGGTCACGGGCTGACCGGCCCCCTGGCCGGGACCGGTCACTGCGGCAGGCGCAGGCGGGCGCGACGGGCCGTCGCCACCAGGGCGGCCACCGTGGCGAGTTTGACGCGCGGTCGCCCGGTCGCCCGGCCGCGCGCGCGTTCGGCGCGATCGATCGCGGCCAGGCCGCGGGCGTCGACGACCTCGGCGCCGCGCCTGCGCACCAGACGCCTCAACGCCTGGGGCGTACGGGACGGAGGCGGCAGGGCGCCCGCCACGGCGTCGGCCAGGAGCGTGCCGACCGTCTCGGCGGCGCAGGTCCTGTTGGCGCCGATCCCGCCCGAGGGGCCACGCTTGATCCAGCCGACGACGTACGTCCCGGGCATCCCGGCCACCCGGCCCCGCTCGTGCGGCACGGTGCCGGTCGCCTCGTCGAAGGGCAGCCCCGGCACCGGCACCCCCCGGTAGCCGACCGCCCGCAGGACGAGACCGGTGGGTATCTCGCGCTCGCCCGTACCCTCCGTCACCCGCACGCCCCGCACCGCGGCATCGCCGTCCATCGCCACGGGTGCGGAGTGGAACCGCAGCACGACGCGCCGGTCCGCGCCCGGCGGCCGCGACCAGTCGACCGTCTCCCGCGCCACGTCCCGCAGCAGCGCCGCCTTCTCACCCGCCCCCGCGCCGTCGATCGCCGCGCCGGTCCGCGGGTCGTGGTCGTCGACGACAAGGCGCACACCGGGCAGGTGGGTGAGGGCGCGGAGTTCGGAGGCCGTGTACGCGGCGTCCTGCGGGCCCCGCCGCCCGAGCAGCACCACCTCGCGCACCCGTGAGGCGCGCAGGGCCGCGAGGGCGTGGTCGGCGATGTCGGTGGAGGCCAGGGTCTCGGGGTCCATGACGAGGATCCGGGCGACGTCGAGCGCGACGTTGCCGTTGCCGACCACGACGACCCGTTCGGCGCCGGTCAGGTCGATGGCGTCGGCGGCGGACTCGGGGTGGGCGTTGTACCAGGAGACGAACGCCGTCGCCGAGACACTGCCGGGCAGCTCCTCTCCGGGGATGCCGAGCCGGCGGTCGGAGGAGGCGCCGACGGCGTACACCACCGCGTCGTGGTGCGCGGCGAGTTCCTCGGCCGTGATGTCCTTGCCGATCTCGACGCCCAGCCGCATCCGTACCCGGGGGTGGGTGTGGAAGCGGGCGAAGGTCTCGCCGACCTTCTTGGTCGCGGGATGGTCGGGCGCCACGCCGTACCGGACGAGGCCGCCCGCGACGGGCAGCCGGTCTACCAGGGTCACCTCGGCGTTGGTGTGCAGCAGCAGGTCCTCCGCCGCGTACATCCCGGCCGGACCGGTCCCGACGACCGCGACCCGGATCGGCGCGAAGTCGGACGGCAGGCTCCGCTCGAAGGCCGGGGCGTCCCAGGAGTGGAAGTTCGGTCCTGGCGCGGCCTCCAAAGGCTCCTTGTCGGCGAAGTACGCGGCGTTGACGGCCGCGTACCCGGCCTGCGCGGGGGAGAGGCTGTCCACCGGGAAGATCGCGTCGACCGGGCAGGCGTCGGCGCAGGCGCCGCAGTCGATGCAGGTCGCCGGGTCGATGTGGAGCATCTCCGTACGGCCGAACTCCCGCTCCTGCGGCGTCGGGCGGATGCAGTTGACGGGGCACACGGCGACACAGGTCGCGTCGTTGCAGCACGTCTGGGTGATGGCGTAGGTCATGTCGTCGGCTCAGCTCGGGTCGGTTCCGGTCAGATCAGGTGCGCGCGCTGGTAGAAGACCAGCGCGGGCCTGGTGAGCAGCCCGGCCGAGGACAGGAACTCCATCAACCCGGCGCAGCTGGACCGCATCAGGGACTTGTGGTGCTCGTTCGCCTTCGCCTCGGCGACGGCGCGCTCGACGTCCAGGCCCGCGCTCTCGTAGACCCTCCGGCTCACCATGCTGGTGACGATGACGTACGAGGCGATCGCGATCACCAGCGCGTGGAAGTGGCGGCGCGCCCGGCTCGCGCCGCGCAGCCGCCGGCGCGTCTCCTCGCGGGCGAACTTCATGTGCCGCGACTCCTCCACGACATGGATGTTGTTGATCGTGCGGACGAACGGCACGACCCGCTCGTCGCGCATCCAGTCGCGCTGCATCACGTCGAGGACCTCCTCGGCGACCAGGATCGCCGCGTACGCCGCCTCGCCGAACGCGACCGTCTTGAACGCCCGGCCGAGTTCGATCGCGATCCGGCGCGGACGGTAGGCCGGGGCGCCGAGCTTCGCGGCGCCCCGCGCGAACATGATCGAGTGCCGGCACTCGTCGGCGACCTCGGTGAGCGCCCACTGGAAGCGGGGGTCGGTCGGGTCCTTGGCGTACATGTCGCGCAGCACCATCTGCTGGAGGATCATCTCGAACCAGATGCCCGTGCTGGCCACCGACGCCGCCTCCTGGCGGGTCAGCTCCTTGCGCTGGGCCTCGGTCAACTCGCCCCAGTACGCGGTGGAGTAGAGCGTGCTCCACTCCGGGCTCGCGCCGTGGAAGTCCTTGTCCAGCGGGGTGTCCCAGTCGACCTCGGTGGCCGGGTCGTAGGAGAGCTTCGCGGCCGAGTCGAGCAGCCGCCGGGCGACCTCCTGCTCGACGTGCCGGTCCTCGCTCTCCGGGGGGACGGTGCTGCGCGCCATGTGCGGCTCCTTGGATCGAGACGTCGCACGCTTGTTAGATGCGGCGTCTAGCAAGCTGTTAGACGGAACGTATAACAAGCGGGTCCCGCAGGCCTACCCCCGTGCGGCAATTTCCCGCCGATCTCTCCCCGTGCCCGGTCTTCTCCCGCCCCATGAGGCAACCCACGCCCGCCCGTTGCCGTCCTCCGGTCACGAGAGGGGACCCCGAGGCGTCCTGACATGCCCCGAGGTGTCCCGAACGGACCGATCGTGAGGAAGACCGTTTTGATACGTCTCACACGCGGGGTGACCACGGCCGTGGCGTTAGTCGCCCTGGCCGCGGCGTCGCCCGTACCGGCGTTCGCCGAACCGTCCCCAGGACCGTCCCGAGCGGGCGCCGAGAGAGCGGGCAGCGTCGACGGGACGTTGCCGGAGGGCTGGAGCCTCACCGGCGAGGGCGACGACCGGGAACTGGTCTGGACGTCCACCGACCCCGTGCCCATGGGGGACGCCCGGGTCGAGTTCTACTCGGGCGACCGGCTCCTCGGCCGCCCCGCACCGGCCGCCGACGGACACGCCTTCCGGCTGAAGGCCGACGGCGTACGGCTGGGCTCCGCGAAGGACCTGAAGGTGATGGCCGCCGGACGCCGCCTGGACGCCGACGGCCCGGGCGACGCGGACGCCGCGAGCAAGGCGCCCCGGAACCGGCCCGCCGCCCCCTCGGGCCGGGCGGAAGCGCCCCTGCCGGTCAACCCCGTCGACCCCGGCACACCTGGCACCTACCGCACCGTCAGCGGCGACTACGACCTGCCGTCCGTCCGGCTGCCCGGCTACGCCGAGCCGATCGAGATGCGCGCCGTCGTCGTCGGACCGGCCGGCGCACCCGGCAAGCGGCCCCTCGCGCTCTTCCTGCACGGCCGGCACGGCACCTGCTACAAGGGCGACGAGGTGACCGGCGACTGGCCCTGCGCCCCCGACGCCAAGCCGATACCCAGCCACAAGGGCTACCTGCGCGCCCAGCAACTCCTCGCCTCCCAGGGCTATGTGACCGTCTCGATCTCCGCCAACGGCATCAACGCCCAGGACCACGCGGCGGACGACGCAGGCGCGCAGGCCCGCTCGTCCCTCGTCCGCCGGCACCTGTCGCAGTGGGCGGACTGGTCGGCGCAGCCCGCCGGCGCTCCGGCGGCCGTGCGCGCCACCGCGCCCGCCGACCTCTCCCGCGTCCTGCTCGTCGGCCACTCCCGAGGCGGCGAGGGGGTCAACCGGGCGGCGCTCGACAGCCTCCACCGGCCCCCGGCCGACCAGGACGGAGCTCCCGGCCCCTCGCGCTGGAAGATTCGCGGCAACGTGCTGATCGGCCCCACGATCTTCGGCCAGAACCCGGCCCCGGACGTGCCCTCGATGACCATGCTGCCCGGCTGCGACGGCGACGTCTCCGACCTGCAGGGTCAGATCTACGTCGACGGCACGCGGGGTGTCGCCCGTGGCGCCGCGCTGCAGAGCGCGGTGTACATGGTCGGCGCCAACCACAACTTCTTCAACAGCGAGTGGACTCCGGGCCAGGCGGAGGCGCCCTCCTCCGACGACTTCTTCGCGGACGAGACGCCGGACCCGGTGTGCTCGCCCGGCACCGCGACCCGGCTGACCGCCACGCAGCAGCAGGCCGCGGGCGCCACCTACATCGCCGCCGCGGCCCGGCTGTTCGTCGCCGGTGACGACCGGGTCCGTCCGCTCCTCGACGGCACCGGCCGCCGCGCCCCCTCGGCCGGCCCCGCACGCATCCTCAGCCACGCCGTCGGCGGACACCGCACCCCCGGCTTCCTGCCGGGCCCCGGACTCACCGTGAGCGGCGGCGGCCGGCTGTGCGCGCAGATCGATCCGGACCCGGCCCGCGCCTGCCTGCCGCAGAACGACGACCAGACGGCCGGCCAGTCACCGCACTTCGCGTTCTGGGAGGCCTCGCCCGAACCGGGCCGTGACGCCGTCGCCCTGCGCTGGACGGGCACGGGCGGGGCGGCCAAGGCGACCGTACGCTCCGACCGTCCGGTCTCCCTCAAGGGCTCGAACGCGCTGGCGCTCCGCGTCATCGTGCCGCCCAACACCACCGGTACGCGCCTGGACATCGCGCTCGTCGACGCGGGCGGCCGCCGGGCGCCGCTCGGCCGGGTCAAGCTCGACGGCCTCCCGGGCAGCGAGCGGACCGCCTCCCACTGGGGCCGCGAGGTCCGAGTGCCGCTCGCGCTGGCCGTCAGGTCCAAGCTGGACCTGACGCGGATCACGACCCTCGAACTGACCCCGGGCGGCGGCTCGGGCCAGGCGTGGCTGATGGACGCCTGGGGCTGGCGCCCCGGCACCCCGGCCGTCGTCCCGGGTGCGATGCCGCGTGTCGACATCGGCCGGCTGACCGTGGACGAGGGCGACTCCGGCGTGCGGACCTACCGCGTCCCGGTCCACGTCTCCGGCCAGGGCAGCGGCCAGGTCCGGGTGTTCACCCCCACGCCGGAGTCGGACGAGGTGACCTCCCGGATCGTGACGGTCCGGCCGGGCAGCCAGACCATCGACGTGCCGGTCCAGGTGACGGGCAACACCCGCTACGGCTACGACCTGTCGCGGGACGTGTCCGTGAAGGCGGTCAAGGGTGTCGCCGTCGGCTCCCACCGGGGCGGGGTGACGGCGCGGAACGACGACGCGAAGCCCACCGTCACGCTGACCCCGGTCGCGGACGACGTCACCGAGGGCAAGCCCCTGACGTGGCGCGTCCACCTGTCCGCGCCCGCCGACGTGGAGGTCGGCGGCGTGCTCGAACTCCTGCCGGTCACCGTCGGCCCCGAGCTGTCCAGCGCGGACGTCGCACCTGCCTGGCTGGAGGAGCACTTCGGCCAGGTGCCGAATCCGGCCGTGCCGCTCTCCCAGCTCGGCCATGAGGGCGCGACCGCGACCCTCTGGGCGGACGTGCCCGCCGGCCGGACGAGCGTCGACGTGACGATCCCGACCGTCACGGACACGGTCACCGAGCCCACGGAGACCCTGAAGGCCCGGCTGACCACCTACGACGAGAACTGGGAGCCGCACCACGGACCCGAGTTCACGGGTTCGGTGCGGGACGCCGCGTAACCGGATGTGACGATACGGACCGGACGGCGCGCGTCGCCTCGCGCGCCGTCCGGTCCGCCACCGAAGCCGTCAGCGAGGCCAGCCGTGACCCCTTCCTTCCAGCTGCTCCCCGGAGACCCCGACTCCCCGGTCCTCCTCCATGTGCCGCACTCCTCGCGGGACCTCCCCCCGGACGTCCGCGCCGACATCGTGCTCGGCGACGACGAACTCGCGCGCGAACTGGACCACATCACCGACTCCCACACCGCCGCCCTCGCGGACGCGGCCGCGCGGGCCGCCGCCGTCACCCCCTGGCGGTTCGTCAACCTGCTCTCCCGGCTGGTCGTCGACCCCGAGCGCTTCCCGGACGAGCGCGAGGAGATGCGCGCGGTCGGCATGGGCGCGGTCTACACCCGGACCACCCACCGAGCCGAGCTGCGGCCCGAGGCCTTCGACGAACGACCGCTTCTGGAGCGCTACTTCACGCCGTACGCCTCGGCCATGACCGCCGCCGTCGACGCCCGCCTCGCGGCGGCCGGCCGCGCCGTGATCATCGACGTGCACTCGTATCCGACCGAGGCGCTCCCCTACGAGCTGCACGGCGCAGGGCCCCGGCCGCCGATCTGCCTCGGTACCGACGCCTTCCACACCCCGCCCGCCCTCGTGGATGCGGCCCGCAAGGCGTTCGCGCCGTTCGGTGGCATCGGGACGGACAGCCCCTTCGCCGGGACGTACGTACCGCCGGCGCACCACGGCCGTGACCCGCGCGTCACCGCCCTGATGATCGAGATCCGGCGCGACGTCTACATGAGCGAGCCCGGCGGCCCCGCCGGGCCCGGCCTCGACGCCCTGGGCGCGGCCCTGGCGGCCCTGGCCGAGGAAGCGGCGGCGCCGCTCGGGTGAAATCCCTCCACGACGGCCACTTCGTGCCGATGCTGAGGACCATGAACGCCACACGCGCCCCCCGCCGCCGGCTCACGCGGACCGACCGGCTGCTCGCCGTCGCCGGCGGGGTCCTCTCGGGCTACGTCGCCCTGGCCGTCGCCGACGTCCTCGCCGGCCTGATCCGCCACGAGTCCGGCCCGGTCACGGCCGTCGGCGACGCCGCGGTCGACGTGACCCCGGCCGCGATCGAGCAGTGGGCGATCCGTACGTTCGGCGAGAGCGACAAGGCCGTCCTCCTGCTGGGCATCGTGCTCGTCCTCACCCTGATCGCCGCCGCCCTCGGTCTGCTCGCCCTGCGCCACCGCACGGCCGGGGCCGCCGGTGTCCTCGGCTTCGGTGTCGTCGGCGCCGTCGCGGCCGTCACCCGGCCCGACTCCGACTCGGCCGTCGACGCCCTGCCCTCGCTCGTCGGGGCGGTGGCGGGAGCCGCCCTGCTGTACGTCCTCATCGGCAGGCTGCTCGCCTCGGACGCCGACGACCCGCCGCAGGCGGCCGCCCGCGCCGACCGCCGTGGCTTCCTCGTCGTCGCCGCCGCGACGGGCCTGGCGGCGACCGCCGCCGCCGCGATCGGACGGGCGGCCGGGCCGCCCTCGGGGGAGGGGGCCACGGCGTCCCGCAGGGCCCTGCGACTGCCCCGG
This sequence comes from Streptomyces sp. NPDC054975, assembly GCF_053609105.1. Taxonomy (NCBI): domain Bacteria; kingdom Bacillati; phylum Actinomycetota; class Actinomycetes; order Kitasatosporales; family Streptomycetaceae; genus Streptomyces; species Streptomyces sp. NPDC054975. The sequence goes on along the minus strand of NZ_JBSGWV010000001.1, from coordinate 32,107 downwards.
CCGGCCTCGGCCGCGCCGGCCGTGCCGCCCGGGGCGCAGCTCGACGTGCCCGGCATCAGCCGGTTCCTCACCCCGAACCGCGACTTCTACCGGGTCGACACCGCGCTCGTCGTCCCCAAGGTGAACGCCGACACATGGCGCCTGCGCGTCCACGGCATGGGCGTGCCCGGCGATCTCTCCTTCGACCTCCGAGATCTTCTGGGCCGTGAGGTGGTCGAGCGGGACATCACCCTCGCCTGTGTCTCCAACGAGGTCGGCGGCCCCTATGTCGGCAACGCCCGCTGGCTCGGCGTACGCCTCGCGGACCTGCTGCGTGAGGCGGGGGTGCGCCCGCCGTCGGAAGGAGGTCCGGCCGACCAGCTCGTCGCCCGGTCCGTCGAGGGCATGACCATCGGCACCCCTGTCGAGGACGTCATGGACGGCCGCGACGCCCTGCTCGCCTTCGGCATGAACGGCGAGCCCCTCCCCTTCGACCACGGCTTCCCGGTCCGCATGATCGTCCCCGGGCTCTACGGGTACGTCTCCGCCTGCAAGTGGATCGAGTCCCTCGAACTGACCACCTTCGACGCGTACGACGCCTACTGGGTCCCGCGCGGCTGGGCGGCCCAGGCGCCCGTCAAGACCCAGTCCCGGATCGACACCCCCAAGGGCCTCGCCCGCCCGGCGGAGGGCACGGTCATGATCGCCGGGGTCGCCTGGGCCCAGCACCGGGGCATCGCGCGGGTGGAGGTCAGGGTCGACGACGGCCCCTGGCAGGAGGCCCGCCTCGGGGCCGAGGACAGCCGGGACACCTGGCGCCAGTGGGTCCACCCCTGGCAGGCCGCGCCCGGTCGACACACCCTCACGGTCCGCGCCACCGACGGCACCGGCGTCACCCAGCCCGAGCGTCGTACCGACACCATGCCGGACGGGGCCGCCGGCTGGCACTCGGTCGTGGTGGCGGTCGGGTCCTGAGCGTCCCGGCAGCGGAAGGCGGGCCCCTCGACAAGATCAAAAGATGGGCGGGTTAGCATATGAGCACCGCCTAGCTCGAAAGATGAACTCGTGACTGTCAATGACGACTCGTTCACCAGCTGGAAGAACCGCGAGGAGATCGCGGAGTCGATGATTCCGATCATCGGGAAGTTGCACCGGGAGCGGGACGTGACGGTCCTGGTCCACAGCCGTTCCCTGGTGAACAAGTCGGTGGTGAGCATTCTCAAGACCCACCGATTCGCCCGTCAGATCGCCGGCGAGGAGCTCTCGGTCACCGAGACCCTGCCGTTCCTGCAGGCGCTCACCACGCTGGACCTCGGCCCGTCGCAGATCGACATCGCGCTGCTCGCCGAGGCCTACCAGCGTGACGACCAGGGCCTGTCGGTGGAGGAGTTCACCGCCGCCGCCGTCGCCGGTGCCACCGGCGCCAACAAGATCGAGTGCCGCGACGGCCGCGACGTCGTCCTCTACGGCTTCGGCCGCATCGGCCGCCTCGTCGCCCGCCTGCTCATCGAGAAGGCCGGCTCCGGCAACGGCCTGCGGCTGCGCGCCATCGTCGTGCGCGGTGGCGGCGAGCAGGACCTCGTCAAGCGCGCCTCGCTGCTGCGCCGCGACTCGATCCACGGCCAGTTCCAGGGCACCATCACCGTGGACGAGGCGTCGAGCACGATCGTCGCCAACGGCAACACGATCAAGGTGATCTACGCCAACGACCCCTCCGAGGTCGACTACACGGCGTACGGCATCAAGGACGCCATCCTCATCGACAACACGGGCAAGTGGCGGGACCGCGAGGGCCTCTCCAAGCACCTGCGCCCCGGCATCGACAAGGTCGTCCTGACCGCCCCGGGCAAGGGCGACGTCCCGAACATCGTGCACGGCGTCAACCACGACACGATCAAGCCGGACGAGCAGATCCTGTCCTGCGCCTCCTGCACGACGAACGCGATCGTGCCGCCGCTGAAGGCGATGGACGACGAGTACGGCGTCCTGCGCGGTCACGTCGAGACGGTCCACTCGTTCACCAACGACCAGAACCTGCTGGACAACTACCACAAGGCCGACCGCCGCGGCCGTTCCGCGCCGCTCAACATGGTCATCACGGAGACCGGCGCCGCCTCGGCCGTCGCCAAGGCTCTGCCCGACCTGAAGGCGCCGATCACCGGCAGCTCGATCCGCGTCCCCGTCCCGGACGTCTCGATCGCCATCCTGAGCCTGCGCCTGGGCCGCGAGACCACCCGCGAGGAGGTCCTCGACCACCTCCGCGACGTCTCGCTGCACTCGCCGCTGAAGCGCCAGATCGACTTCACCACGGCCCCCGACGCGGTCTCCATGGACTTCGTGGGCTCGCGCCACGCCTCGATCGTCGACGCCGGCGCCACCAAGGTCGACGGCGACAACGCGATCCTCTACCTCTGGTACGACAACGAGTTCGGCTACTCGTGCCAGGTCATCCGGGTCGTCCAGCACGTCTCCGGCGTCGAGTACCCGACGTACCCGGCCCCGGCGGTCTGACCCCGGACGCGTACGCAACGCATGAGCGAGGCCCCTGCCGGAAACGGCGGGGGCCTCGCCCTGTGTCAGGCGCCCCTCGGCGTTGTTCACGCCGCGCCCGCCACTCGCGCTCGACGCTACGAACCGACCTTGCGCTTGTTCCACACGTCGAAGCCGACCGCCGCCAGCAACACCAGGCCCTTGATGACCTGTTGCCAGTCCGTGCCGATCCCCACGAGGTTCATGCCGTTGTTGAGCACGCCGAGGACCAGGCCGCCGACGATGGCGCCCAGGACCGTGCCGACACCGCCGCTCATCGACGCGCCGCCGATGAACGAGGCGGCGATCGCCTCCAGTTCGAAGTTGATGCCCGCCTTCGGCGAGGCCGCGTTGAACCGGGCGGCGAAGACCAGGCCGGCGAGCGCCGCCAGCACCCCCATGTTGAGGAAGACCAGGAAGGTGACCTTCCTGTCCCGCACACCGGAGAGCTTGGCGGCGGGCAGGTTGCCGCCGATCGCGTACACATGCCGGCCGACGATCGCGTTCCGCATGACGTAGCCGAAACCGACGAGGAGCGCCGCCAGGATGAGCAGGACGACGGGCGCGCCCTTGTAGCTGGCGAGCAGCAGCGTGAACACCAGGACCGTCGCGACGAGCGCGCCCAGCTTCACGGCGAACAGCCCGACGGGCGCGACCTGGAGGGCGTACTCCCGCTGGCGGCGCCGGTCCCGCATCTCCTGCCACACGACGAAGACCATGAGGGCCAGGCCGAGCAGCAGCGTCAGGTTGTGGTAGTCGGTGGCCGGCCCGACCTCGGGCAGGAAGCCGTTGGAGACGGTCTGCAGCCCGTCGGGGAAGGGGCCGAGCGTCTGACCCTTGAGGAAGATCTCGGTGAGCCCGCGGAACAGGAGCATGCCGGCGAGCGTGACGATGAACGAGGGTATGCCGAGGTAGGCGATGAAGAAGCCCTGCATCGCCCCGGCCGCCGCGCCGAGCAGCAGCACGAGCACCACCGCCAGTGGCCAGGCCATCCGGTGCTCGACCATCAGCACGGCGGAGACCGCGCCGACGAAGGCGGTGAGCGAGCCCACCGACAGGTCGATGTGGCCCGAGATGATGACGATCATCATGCCGATCGCCAGGATCAGGATGTAGCTGTTCTGCAGGACGAGGTTGGAGACGTTGCGCGGCAGCAGCAGATCGCCGCCCGTCCAGACCGCGAACAGGGCCACGATCAGCCCGAGCGCGATCAACATGCCGTACTGCCGCATGTTGCCGCGCAGCCCGTCGAGGATCAGTCGGCCGACACCGGGTCCGGTTCGCCCGGGCCCACCTGCCGGGCTCTTCCCCGTACCGCCGTCGTCGGCGGCCTGGGTCCCGGCCGTGAGTTCGGTGCTCATGCGCGCTCGCTCCTGTCCTTGGTCATGTGCCGCATCAGCAGCTCCTGGGTCGCCTCGGCGCGGGACACCTCGCCCGTCAGCCGGCCCGCCGCCATCGTGTAGACGCGGTCGCACATGCCGAGCAGCTCGGGGAGTTCCGAGGAGATGAAGAGGACCGCCTTGCCCTCGGCGGCCAACCGGTCGATGACGGTGTAGATCTCGTACTTGGCGCCCACGTCGATCCCACGGGTCGGCTCGTCCAGGATCAGGACGTCGGGACCCGCGAAGATCCACTTGCTGAGGACGACCTTCTGCTGGTTGCCGCCCGAGAGCCGGCCGACCGGCTCGAAGACCGTCGGCGCCTTGATGTTCATCGACCGGCGGAAGCCCTCGGAGACCCGGGCCTCCGCGTGCTCGTCGACGATGCCGCGCCGGGCCACCTTCGGCAGCGCGCTCAGCGAGACGTTGCGGTTGATCGTGTCGATCAGATTGAGGCCGTAGTGCTTGCGGTCCTCGGTGACGTACGCGATGCCGTGCCCGACCGCCTCGGGGACCGTACGCGTACGGATCTCCACGCCGTCCTTGAGGACCGTACCGCCGCCGTACCGCCCGTAGCTGCGCCCGAACACACTCATCGCCAACTCGGTCCGGCCCGCTCCCATCAGGCCCGCGATGCCGACGATCTCCCCGCGCCGCACGGTCAGCGAGACACCGTCGACGACCTTGCGGTGCTGGTCGATCGGGTGGTGCACGGTCCAGTCCCGGATCTCCAGGGCGGCAGCCGCCCCCCGCTCCGGTTCGTGCGGGGTGCGCTCGGGGAAACGGTGGTCCAGATCACGGCCCACCATGCCCCGGATGATCCGCTCCTCGGTGGTCTCCGTGGCCCGCACGTCCAGGGTCTCGATCGACCGGCCGTCGCGCAGGACGGTCACCGAGTCCGCGATCCGGGCGATCTCGTTCAACTTGTGGGAGATGATGATGGACGTGATGCCCTGAGCCTTCAACTCCTCGATGAGACCGAGAAGTTTGCCGCTGTCCTCGTCGTTGAGCGCGGCCGTCGGCTCGTCCAGGATCAGCAGTTTCACCTTCTTGGCGAGCGCCTTGGCGATCTCCACGAGCTGCTGCTTGCCGACGCCGACGTCCGCGACCCGGGTCTGCGGATGCTCGTCCAGACCCACCCGGCGCAGCAGCTCGGCGGCGTGCCGCAGGGTGCGGTCCCAGCTGATCACGCCCCGGGTCGCGTGCTCGTTGCCGAGGAAGATGTTCTCCGCGAGGGAGAGGTACGGCACCAGGGCGAGCTCCTGATGGATGATGACGATGCCGCGCTTCTCGCTGGCCGCGATGTCCCTGAACCGGCAGGGCTCGCCCTGGAAGACGATCTGCCCCTCGTAACTCCCGTACGGGTGAACGCCGCTGAGGATCTTCATCAGCGTCGACTTGCCCGCTCCGTTCTCCCCGCAGATCGCGTGCACCTCGCCCGCGCGGACGGTCAGGGAGACGTCCGACAGCGCCGTCACGCCGGGAAAGGTCTTGCTGATCGAGCGCATGTCCAGGACGGCTCCCGCCATGGCACACCCACCCCTCTCCGGTCGGGGACTAGTTGAGGTCGCTCGCCTTGATGTATCCGGAATCCACCAGGACGCTCTGGTAGTTGGCCTTGTCGACGTTCACCGGGTCGAGCAGGAAGGCCGGGACGACCTTCTTCTCGTTGTCGTACGTGGTGGTGTCGTTGACCTCGGGCTTCTTGCCGTCGAGCAGCGCGTTGACCATCTGGCCCGCGACCTTGGCCAGTTCACGGGTGTCCTTGTACACGGTCTGGGTCTGCTCGCCCGCGATGATCGACTTCACCGACGCGACCTCCGCGTCCTGCCCGGTGACGATCGGCAGCGGCTTACCCGCGCTGCCGTAGTCGTCGGACTTCAGGGCGGACAGGATGCCGATGGAGATGCCGTCGTACGGCGAGAGGACCGCGTCGACCCGCTCCTTCGCGTACGAGGAGGTGAGCAGGTCGTCCATGCGCTTCTGGGCCTGGCCGCCGTCCCAGCGCAAGGTGGTCACCTGGTTGAGCTGGGTCTGCCCGGACCGGACGACCAGCTGCTTCTTGTCGATGTACGGCTGCAGGACCTTCATGGCGCCCTGGAAGAAGTAGCGCGTGTTGTTGTCGTCGTTGGAGCCGGCGAACAGCTCGATGTTGAACGGACCCTTCTTGCTGCCGTCCTTCAGGCCCAGCTTCTCGACGAGGTAGCCGCCCTGGAGCTCACCGACCTTCTCGTTGTCGAAGGACGCGTAGTAGTCGACGTTCGGCGAGCCGAGGATCAGCCGGTCGTAGGAGATCACCGGGATCTTCGCGTCCGCGGCCTGCTGGAGCACGTTGGCGAGCGCCCGGCCGTCGATCGCCGCGATCACCAGTGCGTCGACGCCCTGCGTGATCATGTTCTCGATCTGCGAGACCTGCTGGTCCGGGTCGTCCTCGCCGTACTGGAGGGTCGTCCTGTAGCCGTACTTCTTCAGGCTGTTCACCATGTTCTGGCCGTCGGCGATCCAGCGCTCGGACGACTTCGTCGGCATCGCGATGCCCACCGTCAGGTCCTTCGCGCCCTTCTCCTCCTTGGCACCGCCCTCGCCGCTCTGGCCGCAGGCGGAGAGGGCGAGGGCGAGACAGGTCGCGAGGGTGGTGACGGTGGCGGCTCGGCGGAGTGTGCGCATGGTCATCAGTCCTTGTCAGTGGTGTCGATCGGGTCGGGGAAGCGGTGGAGGGGGCCGGGCAGCCGGGAACCGAGCGGGGACATCCCGCCGTCCGCGCCGTGCCGCGCCAGCAGGTCGAGGGCGAGCCTGCCCCGCCGTACCCGCTCGCGGGCGGTGGCGAGGACCGTCTCGCGCAGGTGGAGACCGGCGGGATAGAGCGCGGGAGCCTTCGCCAGACCGAACTTGAGGTACATCGGGGCGCCCCGCCGGATCAGCTCGGCGACCTCGTACATCCGGACGTAGCCGCCCAGGTCGTCGGGGGCCTCGATGTACATGTCCATCGGGGCGGCGCTCCACCGGCGGATCTCGGTGAGGTGCGCGAGCGGCAGATCGCTGGGCACGTTCACCGAGTCGGCGCCCAGGCGTTCGTGGACGGCGTACGCGGCCGGGTTCACCGGGCCGATCAGCGCCGAGACCTTCAGCGTGGTGTCCGCGGGGATCACACCGTGGCCGCGGGCCTGGTGCAGCGTCCACAGCACGCCCTCGTCCGCCACCAGCAGGCACTTCACGCCCAGTTCGGTCGCGCGGACGGCGTCCTCCACACAGCCGGCGACCGCGTCGTGGCCCCGGGCCCGCAGGCCCCCGCCGCGCGAGTCGCTGCGGACCGAGCCGCCGATGTCCCATGTGCCGCGCGGGCCGGTGAACAGGCAGAGTTCGACGGACCGTGCGGCGGCGGCCCGCACCATCTCGGTGATCTCGTCGTCGGTGAGCATCCAGACACCGCTGCCCTGGCTGACCCGGTGGACCGGGACGTCGAGCCGGGCGGACTCCGCGAGGACCGCCTCCAGCGCCTCGGGGCCTTCCACGGACGGCACTTCGGTACGCCAGCTGCCGCCGTCAGGGAAGGCGTGCGGGGAGGTGTCGGCGGGGGAGAGGGCGGGGGCCCCGAGCCCGAGAACGGTGAGCCCGGGTTCCCCGGGGCGGCGGGGCGGCGAAGGGGCGGATTCGGTCACGAACGGTCCTCCGTGTTCGGTATGTCGGACATGGTTCGGGTGGGTGGGCAGGAGGGGGCGCGGCCCGGGACCAGGGGCCCCCGGCGATCCGGGCCTCTGCGCTTTCGCTTCACGGGCGCAACAGCACCTTCCCGACCTTGAGGTCGGCGGACCCCACCAGCTCGACGGCCTGCGGGAACGCGCCGAGCGGGAGTTCGTGCGTCACCAGCGCGCCGAGGTCGAGCAGGCCCGCCCCGAAGGCGCGTACGGCATGGGACCAGGCCGTGGGTGGAGCGCCGAAGACCGTGTGGAGGGTGAGCCGACGGGTGACGAGCTCCGTCGGATCGAGGCCGTCGGCCCCGGGTGCGGGGATGCCGGTGAGGACGACCCGGCCGCCCCGGCGGGCGAGGTCCACGGCGGTGCGGGCGGAGCCGGGGGCCCCGGCCGCCTCGACGGCCAGATCGCACCGGCCCTCCAGGCCGCCGGCCGAGTCGACGACGGCCGTCGCCCCGAACACCCGGGCGAGCTCCGCGCGTTCGCGACGCGGCTCCAGGACGTACAGCTCGGCGGGCGAGGCGGCGGCGAGCAGTTGTACGGCGATCAGACCGAGGGTCCCCGCGCCGACGACGGCGACGCGCTCGCCGGGTCGGGGCGCGGCCGCGAGCGTCGCCGCCGCCACGCAGGCGGCCGGTTCCAGCAGGGCGGCCGCCGTCAGGTCGGCGTCGTCCGGTAGGAGGTGCAGCAGTCGGGCCGGCAGAGTCAGCGTGGGGGCCATCGCGCCCGGCCGGGTGAAGCCGGTCTCGTCGTATCCGGCCGTACAGAGGGTGGTGTCACCCGTATGACAACGTTCGCACAGCTGGCACGCGCGGAAGCCCTCCCCGACCACTTTCCGTCCGACGAGCCCCGCGGGGACGCCCTCACCGACCTGGGCCACCGTCCCGGACCACTCGTGGCCCGGAACGACCGGGTAGCGCACGTACCCTTCGGGACGGGTGCCGCCGTACACCTCGCGGTCGCTGCCGCACACCCCGCTCGCGTACACCCGGACCAGCGCCTCCCCGGGGCCCGGCGGGACCGGCTCGTGCGGGACGAGCCGGTGGGCTCCCGGTGCGTCGATCACGACGGCGAGACCAGGGCCGCCCGGCTTGCGGCTCACTCCGAGCCGCCGCGGGGCGCGGGGGAGCGGCGCTCCCAGCCGTCCGCCCACAGGTCGAAGCGGGCTTGCTGCTGCGGGAACTCGGCCGCCGCCTCGGTGTCGAGCTCGACCCCCAGGCCGGGCGCGTCCGAGAGCTGGAAGTACCCGTCCACCACCTGCGGGGCGCCCTTCACCACCTTCTTGATGTCCGCGTCCGCGAAATCGTTGAAGTGCTCCAGGATCTTGAAGTTCGGGGCGGTGAAGCCCACTTGGAGCGAGGCCGCGGTGAGCACCGGGCCGCCGACGTTGTGCGGGGCGACCATCATGTAGTGCGTCTCGGCGGTCGCGGCCAGCTTCCGGGTCTCCCAGATGCCGCCGATGTGTCCGACGTCCGGCTGGAGGATGTCGGCGGCCTGGCTCTCGAAGAGTTCACGGAACTCGATGCGGTCATGGACGCGTTCCCCCGTCGCGATCGGCAGGTCCACCTTCGCCGCCACCTTCTCCAGCGCCTTCAGGTTCTCCGGCGGGACCGGTTCCTCCAGCCAGGCCGGCCGGAACGGCGCCATCTCGCGGGCCAGCCGGATCGCCGTGGCCGGGGCGAACCGGCCGTGCATCTCCAGCATGAGCTCCGCGTCCGGCCCGATCGCGTCCCGTACCGCCTCGATCAGGGAGATCGCGTACAGCGAGTCCTGGTGGGAGAGTTCGAGGTGCCCGGTGCCGAACGGGTCGATCTTCAGGGCCTGGTAGCCCCGTTCGACGACCGCGCGGGCCGCCTTGTGGTAGGCGTCCGGGGTCCGCTCCGTGGTGTACCAGCCGTTGGCGTACGCCTTGACCTTGTCGGTGACCTTTCCGCCGAGCAGCTGCCAGACCGGCACGCCGAGCGCCTTGCCCTTGATGTCCCAGCAGGCCATCTCGATCACCGCGATGCCCGACATCACGATCTCACCGGCCCGGCCGTAGTCCCCGTACTTCATCCGGCGGACGAGGTCCTCGATCGCGAACGGGTCCGAACCGGCGATGTGGTTGGCCTCGGCCTCGCGGAGGTAGCCGAGCAGCGCGTCGGTGTGGCCGAGCATGCGGGTCTCGCCCACCCCGGTCAGCCCCTCGTCGGTGTGGACGAGGACATACGTGAGGTTACGCCAGGGGGTTCCGACGACGTGAGTGCTGATTCCCGTGATGCGCACGGCAGATGCCCCTCGATCTCGTTCGAAATTTCGTCACACGTTCGAAATGTAGGCGTGACCGTAGGGGCTGGTCCGTGGCGTGTCAACGGGTCGCGCGACCATTGCCGACTCAACGTGCCTGTGGTTAACCTGCGTTCGTGATATCGGCCATCGGCCGGAATACCGAACACCATCGACATGAGGGGTGGGTGAGCGGCGATGGGACGCCATGTTCCCGCAGTGGCACGAGCGCTGGACATATTGGAGCTGTTCCTGACGGGCGAGGAGACACTCGCCGCCCCGGACGTGGTCCGCCGGCTCGGGCTGCCGCGCACCACCGTGCACGAACTGCTCACCACCCTGGCCGCGCGCCACTACCTCGTGCACGCCCCCGACCACCCCGGCCGCTACCGCCTCGGCGTGCGCACGTACCAGCTGGGCAGCCGGTACGCCGAGCAGCTCGACCTCGCCGCCGAGGGCCGGCAGGTCGCGGGCGAGGTCGCCGAGACCTGCGACGAGACCGTCCACGTCGCCCTGTTGGAGGACACCGACGTCATCTACGTCGCCAAGGTGGACTCCACCCACGCCGTCCGCATGGTCTCCGCCGCCGGTCGCCGTCTGCCCGCCCACTGCACCGCCGTAGGCAAGATGCTGCTCGCCTCGCTGCCTCCGGCCGAGCTGGACAGCCGTATCGACGGGCGTGAACTCGTCGCGATGACACCGCACAGCATCACGGACCCCGCCGCGCTCCGCTCGGCTCTCGCCGAGATCCGCGAGCGCGGGATCGCCACCGAGCACCGGGAGTCCAACCCAGACGTGAGCTGCGTCGCCGCCCCGGTGCGCGACAGCACCGGCCGCGTCGTCGCGGCGCTCTCCGTCTCCGTCCCCGTGATCCGGTGGAGCGAGGACCGCGAGCGGGACCTCGCCGAACTGGCCGCCAAGGGCGCCGCCGACCTCTCCGTACGGCTCGGCCACCGAGCGACACGGTGAGGCGTCGACCGGCCGTCGCCGTAAGGGAACAGGCCGCGCTGGGCGAGGGCCCCACCTGGGACGCGGCCGCGCGGCGGCTGATCTGGGTGGACATCCTCGGCGCGCGAGTCCACACGTACACGCCGGAGACCGGCCGTCGGACGGTCATGGCCACCGAGCAGCACGTGGGCGCGGCGAAACCACGGGCGGGCGGCGGCCTGGTCGTCAACCTCAGGGACGGTGTGGGGGGTTACGACGCCCGGGGCACCTTCACCTGGCTGCTGCGCGACCCGGTGCCGGGTCGGCGCGGCAACGACGCGGCCGTCGCCCCGGACGGGTCGCTGTGGGCGGGCACCATGCGCTACGACGAGGCTCCCGGCGGCGGCAACCTGGTCCGCCTCGCACCCGACGGGACCGCGCGCGAGGCGCTCCCCTCGGTGACGGTCAGCAACGGCATCGGCTGGAGCCCCGACGGATCCCTGCTCTACTACGTCGACAGCCCCACCCGCCGCATCGACGTCTGCCCGGCGGACGCCGAACTCGCCACACACCGCCGCCCGTTCGCGACGATCGAACCAGGCGCGGGCTTCCCCGACGGGCTCACCGTCGACGCGGACGGCTGTGTGTGGGTCGCCCTCTGGGACGGCGCGCAGATCCGCCGGTACACCCCGGACGGCACCCTGGACCGCGTCGTCCCCCTCCCGGTCCAGCGCCCCACGGCATGCGCCTTCGGCGGACCGGACCTCCGCGACCTCTACGTCACCACGGCCCGCACCGGCCCGCACCACCCCCACCCGCTCGACGGCTCCCTCCTGGTGCTCAGGGACGCGGGTCACGGCCTGCCGAGTGTTCCCTTCGGGGGCTGAGACCGGGGGATCCGTGGTCCGCACCCTCGCACGGCCGTCACTCCCGGTCGGTGCGGGCCTCTTCGGCCCGGGCGTGGGCCTCGTGGGCCGCCTTCGCGGCCTTCGTCGCCGCCGCACGGGCCTCACGCTGCTCGGACCTGGCCCGGTCGAGCTCCTCCTCCAGGTGGGTCACCCGGGCGTCCGCCTCGGTGGCGCGGGTGTCCGCCGCGCGGAGCTCCTCGTCCCTGCGCGCCGCCTCGGCCGCCGCCTTCTTCGCTGCCTCGGCGGCCGCCTTCTCCGCGGCCGCCCGCGCGCGCCGGTCGGGCTTCGGCGGGGGCGGCTTCGGTGGGGTCGAACGCGGGGGGAGGCTCTCCGGGGTGATGCCCCCGAAGCCCACCGGCGCCTCCGGCGGCTTCGTCAGCCGGCCCGCCGACCACTGCGCGGCGATGTCCTGGTCGGCCAGGACCGCGCGGAAGAGCTGTTCGACCTCCTCCTTGACCGAGGCGCTCAGCGGGTGGCCCGCCTCCTGGGCGAGCGCCGCCGTCGCGCGGACCTCGGCGGCGATCACCTTGTTCTGCTGCCCGGCCGCCTCCCGGAACGTCTTCGGGTCCAGGAGCCGGTGGGCCTCCTGGAGCGTCTCGCCCAGCGCGAGCAGCCGCCGGACGTCCTCAGGCCGTTCCCGTACGAACCGATTCGAGGCCCAGGCGGCCAGGGTGGGCCGGCGCAGGGCCGCGATGCGCTTCGCGGCGGCCGGGTCCTTGGCGCTGCGCGCCTCGGCCGCCCGGGCGTCCCGGGCCGCGACGAACTCGCCCGGCTCCACCACGTACAGCTCATCGATGACCTGCTCGACGTCCATGACCTCACTGTGCACGAGCGTGCCGCCAAGGGCTCGGCGGCGCGGTCACCCGGTGAACCCGGCCGCTCCGCACGCCGGCCGGACTCACCCCGCCGACGCCCCGCCGGTCGCCTCGCCCGCCTCCGCCTCCGCCTCCGCCTCCGACCCTTCGCCCTTCTTTCCGGGCGCCTCCCGCAGCGCTGTCCGGACCGACCAGAGCACCGACACCAGCGGCACCGCCACCACGGCCCCCACCACACCTGCCGCGATCGCGCCCGCGATCACCGAGACCGCCACCACCAGGGGATGCAGCCGCACCGCCCAGCTCATGACGAGCGGGTGCAGCAGATGGCCCTCGATCTGCCCGATGATCACGATCAGGCCGACCACGATCGCCGCCACCCAGGGGCCCTGCGACGCCAGCGCCACCACGGCGGCGACCGCCAGTGCGATCGGTGAGCCGATCAGCGGCACGAACGCGGCGACGAACTCCAGGAGGGCCAGCGGGACCGCCAGCGGCACCCCGAGGAGCCAGAGGGCGAGCCCCACCAGGATCGCGTTCACCGCCGCGACCAGCACGATCCCGTGCGTGTAGCCCGTGAACGTACGCCAGGCCGCCCGGCCCCCGACGTCCATCCGGTCGCGCACGGACCCCGGCAGCTGTTCCCGCAGCCAGACCCACTGCCGGTCTCCCGAGTGGATGAAGAACACCGAGCAGAACAGCGCGAGGGCCAGCGTCGTGAGGACCGCCACCAGCCGGTGGGCGCCGCTCACCGCCTCGCTGACCAGGGTGGAGCGGTGACTCGACAGGAACTGGCCGATCCTGCCCTGCACATCCGAGAGCGCCTCCGGGTTCAGCCGGAACGGCGGCCGCTCCAGCCACTGCTCGATCCGCTCGACGCCGTCCCGGAACTCCCGTACCAGCGTCGTCCGCTCGCCCTCCACCGCCTCACCGACCAGCGCCAGAACACCCAGGACGAGCGCGAGGCTGCCGAGGAGGGTGAGGGCGACCGCCAGCGGGCGGGGCAGGCCCCGGGCGACCACGTCCGCCACCGGACGCAGCAGAGCGGTGATCACCAGACCGAGGAAGACGGCCACCCCGATCTCGTGGAAGCGCCCGAGCAGGGCGAACAGGCTGTACACCAGCGCGCCGACGACGAGCAGACGCCAGGCGTAGGCGGCGGCGGTACGGAGAAACGGGATCACCGGCGGCGGTGTGCCAGGCTGCATGTCCGACGACGTACCACCACGGGCCCGGCGGGCCACGCGCGCGGCCCGGTATTCGGCCGACCGGCGGCAGGAGGGGGGCGTACCGGGTGAACCGCGCGCCCGCGCCGGTGTCGTCGCCCGGCCGTCCACCGGCGCCGGTGACCATCGGGAGGTGAGTGTCGTCCTGCCGGTCCTCTTCGCCGTGTGCGCCGCGTTCAGCAACGCGCTCGCCACCGTGCTGCAGCGCCGTGCCGCGCTCACCGTCCGTCAGACCGACTCCTTCCGGCCCGGCCTGATCCTCGATCTGCTGCGGCGCCCGCTATGGCTCGCAGGCATCCTCGCCGTGATCGTCGCCGGGGTCGGGCAGGCGGCGGCCCTGGCGACCGGCCCTCTCTCCCTCGTCCAGCCGCTGTTCGTCCTCGAACTGCCGCTCGCGTTGCTGATCGCCTCACTGATCGCGCGGCAACGGCTGCCCGGGGCGTTGTGGGTCGCCGTGGCGGGCGTCGTGGCGGGGCTCGGTCTCGCGCTCGTGGCGGCCTCCCCGGACGGAAACCGGACGCATGTGGCCCTGGACCGCTGGCTGCCCACGCTCGCCGTCTCCGCGGCCGTCGTCGTCGCCCTGGCGGTGGCCGGTTTGCGTCGGCCGAACGGCCGCGCCCGCGCCGGGTGCCTCGGCGCCGCCACCGCCATCTGCTACGCGCTCACCGCCGCCCTGATGAAGACCTCCATGCACATCCTCGACGAGGGCGGAGTGCCCGCCTTCCTGACGGCCTGGCAGACGTACGCCTTCTGCGTCGCCGGGATCGCGGCCCTCCTGCTGCTCGAACACGCCATGCAGGGCGGACCGCTGGTCGCCTCGCAGCCGGCGCTGACCCTCGGCGACGCCACGGTCAGCCTGATGCTCGGAGTGGTGCTCTACGAGGAGCACGTGCGGGCCGGCTGGTGGCTGGTGCCGGAGCTGCTCGGCGTCGCTCTCGTGGTCGCCGGCGTGTTCGCGCTGGCCCGGAGCGAGGCGGCGACATGACCGGCGCGTCCGCTCCGACCACCCGGAGCACCACCCGTCGCCGGGGGCGCCTCGGATACCTCGCGGCCGCCGTCGTCTTCGCCATCGGCATGGCCGGCACGACGCTACCCACACCGCTGTACGGGCTGTACCGCGAGGAGCTGGGCTTCTCCGAGCTGATGGTGACGGTCATCTTCGCCAGCTACGCCGTCGGCGTCATCGCCACCCTCCTGCTCGTGGGCAACCACTCGGACCGGGTGGGGCGCCGCCCGATCCTGTGGGTGGCGCTGGGTCTGGCCGCCGCCAGCGCGCTCTGCTTCCTCTTCGAGGGCGGACTGCCGCTGCTGTTCGCCGGCCGGCTGCTTTCGGGTTTCTCGGCCGGGCTGCTGAGCGGGGCCGGTACGGTCACCGTGCTCGAACTGGCACCGCCGGAACGGAAGTCCCGCGCGAGCTTCGCCGCGACCGCCGCCAACATGGGCGGTCTCGGCTGCGGGCCGCTGCTCGCCGGACTCCTCGCCGAGTACGCCCCGAAACCGTTGGAGCTGCCCTTCCTCGCCCACCTCGGGCTCGTCGCGGTGGCCTGCGTGATCGTGGCGCTCCTGCCGGAGACCGTCGAGCACCCCCGTCTGCGGACCCGGCCGAGGCCGCAGGGGCTGTACGTACCGCCGGAGGTCCGAGGCGTCTTCACGCCCTCCGCGCTGGCCGCCTTCGCCGGGTTCTCCCTGCTCGGCCTGTTCACCGCCGTGGCACCGAGCTTCGTCGCGCAGACCCTCGACATCACCAACCACGCCGTCTCGGGCATCGTCGTCTTCTCGGTCTTCCTCGCCTCGACCGTGGGCCAGTCGTGGACGGCCCGGATGCCCGGGCGCGTCGCCCTGCCGCTCGGCTGCCTGATCCTTGTGCTCGGCCTCCTCCTCGTCGGAGCGTCCCTGTGGGCGGAGGCGCTGCCGCTCCTGGTCGCCGGCGCGGTCTGCGGCGGGATCGGCCAGGGGCTCGCCTTCCGTGCCGGGCTGACCGCCGTCGGCGAGGCGGCCCCGCCCGCGCACCGGGCGGCGACGGTCTCCTCGTTCTTCGTCGTCGCCTACACGGGCATCTCCCTGCCGGTCGTGGGCGTCGGCGCGTTGGCGATGTGGCTTGGCCTGGACGCCGCCGGGCTGATCTTCACCGGTTGTGTGACCTTGCTCGCCGCGGCCACCGGCCTCTACCTGGCCCGTGGCCTACGGGAGCCGGATCCGGTACACGATCAGGATCAGCGCAGCTGACGGCGGACCAGTTCGTGGAAGAGGCCGTTCGTGTCCGCGAGCAGCTCGGCCGGTGACCCCTGCTGGACGATCTTGCCGTCCGCCATCGCGATCACCCGGTCCGCGTCCATGATCGTGGACAGCCGGTGGGCGATCACGACCCGGGTGGCGTTCAGGGCCCGGGTCGACTCGATCACCACCCGCTGCGCCTCGTTGTCCAGTGCGCTCGTCGCTTCGTCGAAGAAGAGGATCCGGGGCCTGCGGATCAGCGCCTGGGCGATCATCAGCCGCTGCCGCTGCCCACCCGAGATCGTGCCGCCGCCGTCGGACAGCATGGTGTGCATCCCCATCGGCATGGCCTTGATGTCCTCGGCCAGGCCCGCCATCGCGGCCGCCGCCCACGCGTCCTCGAGCGGGAACGTCTCGGCGCCGCAGATGCAGTCGAGGATCGTGCCGGAGAACGGCTGCGCGTTCTGCAGCACGACACCGCACTGCCTGCGGACGGCCGCCTGGTCGAGCGCCGCCAGGTCCTGACCGTCGTAGCGCACGCTCCCGGACGACGGCCGGTCGAAACCGATGAGCAGCCGAAGCAGCGTCGACTTGCCGCAGCCGCTCGCGCCGACGACCGCCACGAACTCGCCCGGACGCACCCGAAAGTCCACACCGTCGAGGACCAGGGGGCCGTCGTCGGTGTAGCGGAAGGACAGGTTCTCGGCCTCGATCGCCCCGCTCAGCTCGCCCGGCTGGGCGCTGGAGCCCCGCACCTCGGGCGTCTCCCGGAACACCGGCCGGACCTGTTCGAACATCGGCTGCACGGCGGCGGCCGACAGCAGCGCGCCGGTCAGCTGGGTGACCGACGACAGCAGCATCGTCACGGCGGTGCTGAACGTCAGGAACTCACTGGCGGACATCGACCCCCGGGCCGGGCCCGCCAGCAGCATGAACATCACGAGCGTGCAGAGCGGCAGACAGACCGCGCCGAGCACGGTGAGGATGTTCGTGATCCGCCCCACGCGCTGCTGGAGCTCCCGGGTCCGGGCGAACTCGCCCGCCCAGGCCGCGTACGCGAAGCTCTCCGCCGCCGCGACCCGTAGCTTCGGCAGCCCGCGCAGGGTCTGGAACGCCTGGTTGTTCAGCTTGTTGCCGAGCCGGACCAGCCGCCGCTGGTACCGCAGCTGCCACAGTCCCAGGCCCAGGAACACCGCCGCGATCACCCCGAGCATGGCGAGCGCCGCCAGAGCCAGGGGCACGCTGTACACCAGCAGCAGGACCAGGTTCATCGTGCCGACGGTGCCGGCCTGCACGACCACCGGGCCGGTGCCGGACAGCACCCTGCGGATGGCGCTGATACCCATGGCCGCACTGGCCAGTTCCCCGGTGGAGCGGCCCGCGAAGAAGCGGGTCGGCAGGCGCAGGAGCCGGTCCCAGACGGCGGGCTGGAGGGTGGCCTCGATCCGGCCCTCCAGGCGCAGGATGGCCACGTTCTGCAGCAGCATGAAGGAGGCCGAGACGACGGCGGTCGCGAGGATCGCGAGGGCCGTCTGCACGATGAGCCCGGTCTCGCCCCGGGGCACGTACTCGCCGAGCACCTTGCCCGTGGCGATGGGCACCAGGGCTCCCAGGCCGACCGCCACCAGACCGGAGAGCAGCAGCGTACGGAGCTCGGCGCGGGTGCCCCGCACGCTGAAGCGGAGCAGCGGCAGCAGGCCGAGCGGCCGGTCGGGCAGCGGACGGTAGAGCATCACGGCGCGCGGCGAGATGGAGGACGCGGTGGCCTTCCCGACCCGCTCGCGCGCGCCGGTCGCGGGGTCGACGGCCTCGTACCGGCCACGCCGCCACAGCAGCGCGACCGGGGCCTCGTCCGCCTCACGCCGCCCCACCAGCGGCCCGCTGTACTCCCGCCACCAGCGGCCGTCGAGCCGGACGGTCCGGGTGCGGATCCGCGAGGCGAGCGCGATGCGTTCGACGGGGTCGAGACGGCCGGGAAGGCCGCTCGCCTCCGCCGCACCGGCCAGCGTGATCCGCGCCTCCTCGGCGACCAGCCGGCAGACGGCGTACGTCGCGTCGTCGCTCGCGCGGCCGCGGGAGGCCGCCCCCGAGGCGCCCGAGGTCCTTGCGGCGCCTGATGTCCCCGGCCTGCCGATGGAGGCCAGCAGCGCCTGGTCCGCCTGCGTACGGGCGGCCCGGCCGGCCTCGATCCCGGCCGCCGTACGGTCCTCGTGGGCGCGCTCCAGCTGCTCGATCCAGCTGTCCAGGGCGTACAGCAGCCGGTACTGCTGGTCGACCATGCCCTGCCACATCACCGGGTCGACGAGGAGGGTGCCGGCGGCGTCGTCCCCGTACCCGTCGTACGCCGCCCCGTAGAGCACGCTGCCGGGGGCGAGCTGCATCCACAGGACGTCCTCGTCCGCACCGCCGGGCTCGCTGCCCGCGCGACCGTCCAACGGCGCCTGGTACAGCACCCGCAGGCCGCGCCCGATGCCCAGCGCGAAGGCGTGCTCCAGCGGGCTCAGCTGCGGCTCGACGACCCCGTACGCGTCCTGGTCGGCGTACCACTGCCCGCCGTACCACTGGCCGCCCTGCGCCTGGCCCTCGTAGGCCTGCCCGCCGTACGGCTGGCCTGCGTACGGCTGGAGTTCGCGCAGCTCCACGCGGCGCAGCAGACACCCTTCCAGCGGGCGCCCGATGAGCGTGTGCTCGGGCCCGTCCACCGGGCCGAGCAGCAGGGTGCCCGCCTCCAGGCGGCCCAGGAAGTGCCAGGGGCCGAGCTGGGCGGCGTCCACGGCGAACAGGTCCACGGCGCCGTCGACGACGAGCCACAGCACGTGCGGGCCTTCGAGGGAGACGCTGGACAGACCGGTGCAGTCGACCACCGTGCCGAGCCCGCCGAGGGCCGCGACGACGGGATCCACCGTGGCTGTGGGCTGGTGAGGGAACGTCACCTCAGTGCTCCTTGACGAGTTCGGCGTACGCGCCTCCGGCGGCGACCAGCTGGGCGTGCCGGCCGCGCTCCACGACCGTGCCCCGGTCGAGCACGAGGATCTCGTCGCTGTCCCGCACCGTGCTCAGCCGGTGGGCGATGACCACGCAGGCGCAGCCCCGGCGCCGCAGGTTGTCGATGATGACCTGCTCGGTCGCCGCGTCCAGGGCGCTGGTCACCTCGTCGAGGACCATGACGCTGGGGCGGCGCACGAGCGCCCGGGCGATCTCCAGACGCTGGCGCTGACCGCCGGAGAAGTTGCGGCCGTCCTGCTCCACGCGGCTGTGGATGCCCCCGGGCCGCCGGGCCACCACGTCGTACACCGCCGCGTCCTGCAGAGCGGCGACGACGGCCTCGTCCGGAACCGAGGGGTCCCACAGCGCGATGTTGTCGCGGACCGTGCCCTCGAAGAGGAAGACGTCCTGGTCGACGAAGGAGACGGAGGCGGCGAGCGCCCCGCGCGGGATGTCCTCCAGGCGCATGCCGTCGATCCGGACGGCGCCCTCCCACGGGGCGTACAGGCCCGAGATCAGCCGGGAGACGGTCGACTTGCCGCTTCCGGAGCCGCCGACGAGCGCCACCTGCTGCCCGGGACCGACCGCGAGCGAGAAGCCCGTGAGCAGCGGGGCGTCCAGCGGGCTGTAGCCGAAGGTGATGCCGTCCAGCTCCACATGGCCCTTCAGCCGGCGGGTCCTGGCCGGTGGCTCGCGCCGGGTGTACACCGGGTCGACGGGGAAGTTCTCGACGTCCTTGAGGCGGGCGACGTCGGCCGCGAAGTCCTGGATACGGCCGGCCACGCCGTTGAGGCGGGTGATCGGCGCGGTGAAGCTGGTCACCAGGGCCTGGAAGGCGACGAGGAGGCCGACCGTGAGATGGCCCTCCACCGCCCGCAGGCCGCCGATCATCAGGATCAGCGCGCTGTTGAGCGCGGCCAGTGTGGGCGCGACGACCGCCAGCCAGGCGCTGGGCACGCCGAGCCGCTGCTGGACGTCGAGCGTCGTCGCGTGCTGCCCGGCCCAGCGGCGGAAGAAGCCGTTCTCGCCGCCGGTGGCCTTCATCGTCTCGATCAGCTGAAGGCCGCTGTACGCGGTGTTGGTCAGCCGGGCGTTCTCGGCGCGCAGCTTCTGCGTGCCGGTCGCCCGCAGATGGAGCACGATCCGCATGGCCACCACGTTGAGCAGCGCCACAGCCACGCCGACGACGGTGAGTTGGGGATCGTACGTCCACAGCAGCACGGCGTAGAGCAGCACCACGACGGCGTCGACGCCGGCCGCGGCCAGGTCACGGGCGAGGGTCTCGGCGACCGCGTCGTTGGACTGCAGCCGCTGGACGAGGTCGGCCGGATTGCGCTGGGCGTAGAACGTGAGGGGGAGTCTGAGCAGATGCCGCAGGAAGCGGGCGCTGCCGAGCGTGGAGGAGATGATCCTGCCGCGCAGCAGATTGGCCTGCTGCAGCGCGGTGAGCGTCGCGGTGAGGACGAGGGTGGTCGCCATCGCCGCGAAGAGCACGCCGAGCAGCGAGGTCTGGTTCCCGATGAGGAACATGTCGATGTACGTACGGCTCAGCGCGGGCACCCACGCGCCCACGACCACCAGGAGCAGGCTGGCGACGACGGCGGCGGCCATGGTGCCGGAGGTGCCGCGCAGGCGGGCCGACAGGCCGCCCATGACGCCTGGCCTGCGCCCGCCGGGCCGGAACCCCGGGCCGGGCTCGAAGGTGAGCACGATCCCGGTGAAGCTCGTGTCGAACTCCTCCATGGGCACGAACCGGCGCCCCTTGCCGGGGTCGTTGACGTACACGCCCCTGCGGCCGAAGCGGCGCCCCATGCCGTCGTAGACGACGTAGTGGTTGAACTCCCAGAACAGGACGGCCGGGGCGGCCACCTCGGCGAGGGCGGCCAGATCCATCTGCATGCCCTTGGCCTGGAGGCCGTAACCGCGCGCCGCCTTCAGGAGGTTGCTCGCCCGGGACCCGTCGCGCGAGACGCCGCAGGCGATGCGCAGCTCCTCCAGCGCGACGAAGCGGCCGAAGTGGCCGAGGACCATCGCCAGGGCGGCCGCGCCGCACTCGACGGCCTCCATCTGGAGCACGGTCGGCGTACGCACGGTCCGGGTGCGGCGGCCCGTGGGCACCGGTGCGCGACGGCGCCGCGCGGGCGACAGTCGGCGCGCCGAGGCCCGGCCTGCGGACCGGGACCGCGAACGGCCCTGCGGGGACTGCGGCGGCGCGCTCACGGCAGCAGCCAGTCGACGGGCCGCTGGGCGGAGAGGTGGACGGCGCCCGTGACGGGCGTACCGGAGTCGATTGCGTGCGGCGGTCCGTCGGTGGAGGACCAGGCGTAGCCGGAGGCGGTCGCGGCGGAGCGGTCGAGGGTGACCAGGACCGCGACCGGATTGCCCTGCTGGGCGAACTGCGCGGCCAGCCCGCCGTCGCCGAGGAAGGAGCCGATCTGCTCGCGCGTCTGCGGTGTCCGGCTCACCGCCTTGACGTGGCCCCGCAGGACGCCGAAACGGTCGCGCGGGGCGGACTGGACGCCGACGTCGACCGCGGCGCCCACCCGGATGGTCGCGGCGCTCTCGCCCGGCAGGTACAGGACGGCGACCAGGGGGGCGTCCTGGTCGGTCACGCGCTCCACGGTCGCCACGTCCGCCCCGGTGGTGACGACCTGTCCCGTCCGTGCGAAGAGCGTGGTCACCCGCCCGCCGGCCACCGCGCGCACGGGCCGGTCGCCCTGGTCGGTACGGACGGTCAGCACCGGCGCGCCGGGAGAGACGGGCCGGCCCTCCTCGACGAGGACGTCGGTGACCTGTCCTGCGACCGGGCTCTGCAGGAGGTAACTACCTTCGGCGTGGGTGAGGACGCCGGGCGCGCTCAGCTTGGACGCCACCGTGCCGGTGAGGGCCCAGTAGCCGGCGACGGCCATGACGACGACGGTCACGGCGAGCACGAGACGCCCCGGCGGGCGGGCGAATCGCACGGGTACGTCGAGTTCTTCGGGCGATTGCAGCTTGGAAAGCGCCTTCTGGCGGAACTGCACGGACTATTCCCTCGACTGCATTCGGATGGGGCGGGCACGGGGGTGCCGGGGAGTGCGCCCACAAACCCCGGAACCGGGGAAGGTTCCGGGGTTTGTGGGCGGCATTCGGCTCAGAGGCCGGCGAGACCGGTGATGCCGGAGGCGTTCACCGAGACGCCGGTGAGGCCCTGCGCCAGGCCGGGGACGCCGGAGGCGATGGCCTGGACACCCTGGACCGTCTGGAGCGAACCGACGGTGCCGAGCACGCCGGTGACGTCGCTGGTGGCAGCGCCGGCGAGGCCGCCGGAGACGGAGACGAGACCGCCGGACACGGCGTCCAGGTCGGCGTCGGAGATCTCAGCGGTCTCAAGGTCGTGACGCATATTGCGCACCCTTCATTCGTTGGGGGGAATCCGTTTCTGCGGCCGCAGCGGGCCGATCAAAGCACGCGAACGGGTGGCCGTACCAATTCTGTTGACGCCGCCACGTGAACGGTTGTGTCGCTGAGGAAACGGCCGTGCGGTCAAATTCACGGAACGCCGACATCTTCTCCGCAGGATCGAGTAACACATTTCGGGGGTCTGGCGCGGGCAGGGAACCTAACAGGACAGATCGGGGCCGGCCGGGCGTGCCCCGGACGGCCCGGGTCGAGGAACCGTGAAGGCGGCCGACGTCAACACACTCACGTTGTGCAGGTTTTCGTCAGGTGCGAGGGAGCGAACGCCTGCACAATGCGGGGATGACCGATGACGACCCGTACCTGTGGCTCGAAGACGTCGAGGGCGAGGCCGCCCTGACGTGGGTGGCCGAGCGGAACGCCGAGACCGCGGCCGAGCTGGCCTCCGACGACGGCTTCGCCGCCCTCAAGGAACGGCTGCGGGAGGCGCTGGACGCGTCGGACCGCATTCCTTACACCACCCGCCGCGGCGCGTTCCTCTACAACTACTGGCGGGACGCCACACACGTACGGGGGCTCTGGCGGCGCACGACGCTGGAGCGGTACCGCAAGGACGACCCGGAGTGGGAGGTCCTCCTCGACGTCGACGCGCTCGCCGCCGCCGAGGGCGAGAAGTGGGTGTGGGCCGGAGCCCGGGTGCGCCGTCCCGAGGACGACCTCGCCCTGGTGTGCCTCTCGCGCGACGGCGGTGACGCCGTCGAGGTCCGCGAGTTCGACCTCACCACCCGGGCCTTCGTCGAGGGCGGCTTCACGGTGGCGGAGGCGAAGACACGGATCGGGTGGATCGACGCCGACACCGTCTTCGTCGGCACGGACCTCGGGCCGGGATCGCTGACCGACTCGGGCTACCCCCGTACGGTCCGCAGATGGCGCCGGGGCACCCCCCTGGAGTCCGCCCCCGTGGTCTTCGAGGCCGAGCCGGGGGACGTGTCGGCCTGGGGCGCGCGCGACACCACCCCTGGTTTCGAGCGGGACTTCGTCGGCCGCGCACGCGACTTCTACCGCGGCGAGACGTACCTCCTGGCCGCCGACGGGGGACTCGTGAAGATCGACGTCCCCGACGACGCGCGGGCGTACGCCCACCGCCAGTACCTGATCGTCACCCTGAAGTCCGACTGGCTCGGGCAGCGGGCCGGCTCCCTGCTCGCCTTCGACTTCGAGGCCTTCCTGGCCGGTGACCGTACCCCCGAGGTGCTCTTCACCCCGGACGAGCGGACCGCCCTCGCCGGGCACGCGTGGACCCGCCACCACCTCCTCCTGGAGACGATGCGCGACGTCAGCACCCGGATCGAGATCCTCACGCCCGGCACGGGAGGCGGCGGCTGGACGCGCCGGCCGCTCACCGACGTACCGCCGCTGTCCGCCGTCACCGTCGTGGACACCGACCCCGACGTCTCCGACGAGTACTTCCTGGACGTCTCCGGGTTCCTGCAGCCCTCCACCCTCTACCGGGGGACCATCGGCGGGGACACCGAGATCCTCAAGCAGGCCCCGGCCCGCTTCGAGACGGCCGGGCTCGCGGTGGACCAGTTCTTCGCCACCTCCCGGGACGGCACCCGGGTGCCGTACTTCGTCGTCGGTCCGGACCGCGACCCCAAGGTCCCCGGGCCCACGCTCCTCTACGGGTACGGCGGCTTCGAGGTCTCCCTCACGCCCGGCTACGGATCGGTGCGCGGCCGTGCCTGGCTGGAGCGGGGCGGGACGTACGTGATCGCGAACATCCGGGGCGGCGGGGAGTACGGCCCGGACTGGCACCAGGCCGCGCTCGGGGCGAACCGGCCACGCGCGTTCGAGGACTTTGCGGCCGTCGCCGAGGACCTCGTCGCGCGCGGGATCACCACCCCGTCGATGCTCGGAGCTGCCGGAGGCAGCAACGGCGGCCTGCTCATGGGCGCGATGCTCACCCGCCACCCCGAGCTCTTCGGCGCGATCGTCGCCCAGGTGCCGCTGCTCGACATGACCCGCTTCCACCGGCTCCTCGCGGGGGCGTCGTGGATCGCCGAGTACGGCGACCCGGACGACGAGGCCGACCTGCCCCACCTCCGTGCGCTCTCCCCGTACCACCAGCTCGCCGCGGACCGCGTCTACCCGCCGGTCCTGCTGATGACCTCCACCCGTGACGACCGCGTCCACCCGGGCCACGCCCGCAAGACGGCCGCACGGCTGCGCGAGCTCGGGCACCGGGTGCTGCTGCACGAGAACACCGGTGGTGGCCACGCGGGCGCCAGCGACAACGAACAGGCCGCGCACAACAACGCCCTGATGCACACGTTCCTGTGGCAGCGACTCGCGAGAAGTGAAGGCGCGACGAACATTCTGTGAGGATTTCCGTGGAGCATTGCAGGCCACGGGTATCTCGCCAAGGCGGCGAGGGGCCGAGGAGTCCCTTTATGGAATCCGGCCCCCGGGGTATGGTCGAGCGCGTTCGCACACCCGTGCCCTTGTCGAGTGCGACATAGCGCAGAACTTCGAAGGGACGGGGGTGTTTACCAGGAATTCCGAAAGGGAGAGGAAAATCGGGGCACACTCGGACCCCACGCGCGAAGACCGACCGAAAGACGTTCGAGGCGAGGCAAACCGATGGATGGTCCGACCCCCACATCGGCCGACAACGAGAGCTCAGGCGGCATAGGCCGGGACGGCGGCTGGTTCGGACGAAGCCCGGGCGGCACCTCCGGCGGCGCACCGAGCGGCACGCCTGGCCCCGCACCGGGCAGCACGTCCGCCGGCGCACCGGGCCCCGCACCGAGCGGCACGTCCGCCGGCGCACCGGGCCCCGCACCGAGCGGCACGCCTGGCCACGCACCGGGCGACACGCCCGGCCGCCCGCCGGGAGGCGCGACGGACCGCACGCCTGGCCACGCACCGGGAGGAACGGTCGGCGGCGTGCCGGTCGGCGCACCAGGCCGTACGGCCCCCGCACCGCCCGAGGACACCTCGGACGCCGCGCTGCTGCGCCGGACGCTCGCCGAGATCGAGCCGATCGCCCACACCGTCACCGGGCACTTCTACGCCCTGCTCTTCCTCAAGCACCCGGACCTGCGCGCCCTGTTCCCCGCCGCGATGGACACCCAGCGCGACCGCCTCTTCTCCGCGCTGCTCACCGCCGCGACCCATGTCGACGACGCCGACACCCTCACCGCGTACCTCTCCGGCCTCGGTCGGGGGCACCGGAAGTACGGCACCCTGCCCGAGCACTATCCGGCCGTCGGCGAATGCCTCCTCGGCGCCCTCTCCCGCTACGCGCCGCGCAGCTGGGGACCACGGACCGAAGCGGCCTGGGTCGCCGCCTACACGGCGATCTCCCAGATCATGATCGACGCGGCGGCCGAGGACGAACTGCGCGCCCCCGCCTGGTGGCAGGCCGAGGTGGTCGCCCACGAGATGCGCACCTCGGACATCGCGGTCGTGACGGTCCGCCCCGACCAGCCCTACCCGTTCCTCGCCGGGCAGTACACCGCCGTGGAAACACCCTGGTGGCCGCGCGTCTGGCGGCACTACTCCTTCGCCTCCGCGCCCCGCTCCGACGGCCTGCTCTCCTTCCACGTCAAGGCCGTTCCCGCGGGCTGGGTCTCCAACGCCCTTGTGCACCGGGCCCGCCCGGGCCATGTGATCCGCCTCGGCGCACCCACGGGCTCCATGACCGTGGACCACACCACCGACAACGGGCTGCTCTGCCTCGGCGGCGGCACCGGCATAGCCCCCATCAAGGCCTTGGTCGAGGACGTGGCCCAGCACGGCCGCCGGCGCTCCGTCCAGGTGTTCTACGGGGCGAGACGTGACCACGACCTGTACGACATCGACACGATGCTCCGGCTGCAGCAGTCGCACCCGTGGCTCTCGGTCCGCCCGGTCGTCGACGACGGCCTCGAAGGGCAGATGTGCGGGCAACTCCCCGACGCGGTCTGCCAGTACGGCCCGTGGCACACCTACGACGCCTATCTCTCGGGCCCGCCCGCCATGATCCGGTGCGGTGTCGACACGCTCGTCGGCATCGGCATCCCCACCCACCGCATACGGCACGACTCCATCGAGGAACTGGTCGGGGCACGGAATTGAGCACTTTCGAACAGACCGGGTACCGGCAGCCGAAGCACTCCAGGACGCCGGTACGCACCACCCGCCCGGGCAGCGACGGCGAACACCAGATCCAGCAACGCATGGGGACCGCCGAGCGCGCCGACAAGTTCTACGACGAGCAGGTCCTCGACCGGCTCAACACGCGCATGCGGGAGTTCGTGGCCCGCCAGGAGATGTTCTTCCTGGCCACCGCCGACCGGCACGGGGAGTGCGACAACACCTTCCGGGCAGGACCGCCCGGCTTCCTCCACGTCCTGGACGACCGCACCCTCGCGTACCCCGAGTACCGGGGCAACGGCGTGCACGCCAGCCTCGGCAACATCGAGGAGAACCCCCACGTCGGCCTCCTCATGATGGACTTCCTGCGCGACCGCATCGGCCTCCACGTCAACGGCCGGGCCCGGATCGTGCCGGACGACGCCATGCGCCGCGCCCATGCCGGGCTCCCCGTCGACCCCGTGCCGGGCCGACGCGCCCAGGCGTGGGTGGAGGTCACCGTCGAGGAGGCGTACATCCACTGCGCCAAGCACATCCCGCACCTGCGGAAGGTGGACCGGAACGGCCCCGGGCGCGCGTGGGGAACGGACGACGTCAGGCGCAAGGGCGGCGACTTCTTCGGCGCCGCCGCCGACGCGCCGGAGCGCGGCCCGTACGTGCCTCCGCCGCGCGCGGACGCGGAGACCTGGCGGGCCGAGGCGGAGAAGGCGCTGGAACGTGCCGAACTGCGCCCGGCGGCCGCCGAAGCCGCGGAGTTCCACGGCTGGTTCCACAGAAACGTGACTGCTTGACCCCTCGTGGCCGGGGGCTCTCCCCGAGGCGTCGGACCACCCATTCGGACTCCGGCCCGTCCGCGTCCGCCCGGTGGCGGCCGCCGATCGGCTTACGGTGGGCCGATGCGACCTGTTCCACGGTGGGCCCTGCTCTCCTCGGGATGCGCCCCCCTCCTGCTGGCCGGGGGCTGGGTGATCGCGGCCCGGCTGCAAGGGTCCGGCTACGATCCCGCCACCCAGACGATCAGCGTCCTGGCCGCCTACGGGGCCGAGGGGTACTGGGTGATGACCGGTGCGCTGTTCGCGCTGGGCATCTGCCATCTGCTCACCGCCTGGGCGCTCCGCCCGGCGGCGCGCGCCGGGCGCGTCGCGCTGGCCGCCGGGGGAGCGGCGGCCGTGGCGGTGGCCCTGCTGCCGACCCCCAGCAGTGGAGGGTCCCTGCGCCACGGCTCGGTCGCCGCGGCCGGCTTCGCCCTCCTGGCCCTGTGGCCGGTCCTGGCCGCTCACCATGGCCGAAACGCCCCCTGGGGCCTGCGGCCCGTGCCGGCGCTCACCGCGACCGCCCTGATGGGGCTCGGGGCCCTGTGGTTCCTGATCGAGACCCACCGCCAGGGCGCTCCGGGCGCCGCCGAACGCCTCGTGACCTGCATGCAGTCGGTGTGGCCCTTCGTCGTCGTCGCCTCCTGCGTCCGTTTCTCCGCCGAGGACGGTCCCTGACCTCCAGAGCCTCCGAGCGTTCAAGTACCTGAATTTTCGTCACCGTACAGAACCTTGCCAGCGGAACTGACGACCCCTATCGTCGCCGACGGAAAGCGCTTTCCCCTCTTTGCGGGCGCAGGCCGACGCAGGCCGGACGCAGCAGATCACCCGGCATTCGCACGCAAGTCGAAGACGAACAGGGAGACGAGAATGAGGCGACCAGGCGCACGGCGACTCAGCGCGGCGCTGGCCACGACGGCCCTCGCGGCCGCGGCCGGCGCGGTCCTTTCGATGCCCTCGGCATCGGCGGCGACCGGCGGCGTCACCGGCTACGCGACCCAGAACGGCGGGACCACCGGCGGAGCGGGTGGGCAGACGGTGCGGGCCACCACGGGGACCGCGATCCACGCGGCCCTGTGCGGCCGGGCCAGCAGCAGCACCCCCCTCACCATCGAGGTCGAGGGCACCATCAACCACGGCAACACCACCAAGGTGTCGGGCACCTCCTGCAACACCGCCGACGGCGTGATCGAGCTCAAGCAGATCAGCAACGTCACGATCGTCGGCGTCGGCGGCGGAGCCGTCTTCGATCAACTAGGCATCCACATACGCGAATCCCGGAACATCATCATCCAGAACGTGACCGTCCGGAACGTCAAGAAGTCGGGCTCGCCCGTCTCCAACGGTGGTGACGCCATCGGCATGGAGAGCGGCGTCCGCAACGTATGGGTCGATCACGTCAGCCTGGAGGCGTCGGGCGGGGAGTCGGAAGGGTTCGACGGGCTCTTCGACATGAAGGACAACACGCAGTACGTGACGCTCTCCTACAGCACCCTGCGCAACTCCGGCCGCGGTGGCCTCGTGGGGTCCAGTGAGAGCGACCTCTCGAACAGCTTCATCACGTACCACCACAACCTGTACGAGAACATCGACTCGCGCGCACCCCTGCTGCGGGGCGGCGTCGCCCATATGTACAACAACCACTACGTGAGGCTCAACGAGTCCGGCATCAACTCCCGGGCCGGCGCCCGCGCCAAGGTGGACAACAACTACTTCGAGGACTCCAAGGACGTCCTCGGCACCTTCTACACCGACGCGGCCGGATACTGGCAGGTCGGCGGCAACACCTTCGACAACGTGACCTGGTCGAGCCCGGGCACCGACAACAACCCCGCCGGACCGGACCCGCAGTCCAACACCACGGTCTCCATCCCCTACTCCTACAGCCTCGACAACGCCGGTTGCGTACCGGCCGTCGTGAGCGGGACGGCGGGCGCCGGCAAGGGCCTGCGGGTCTCCGACGGCAGCTGCACCCCGCAGACACCGGCCCCCACCACCCCTCAGCCGACGACACCTCAGCCGACCACGCCGGCGCCCACCACCCCCGCACCGACCCAGTCCACCGGGACCAACCTCAGCATCGGGGCCGGTTCCGACGGCTCCAGCAAGGCTGACGGCACGAGCTACGGCCATGTGCGCGACGGCGACCTCTCCACCCACTGGTCACCGGCCGGTGCGACCGGTTCCGTCTCGATCAAGTGGGGCTCCGCCACCGCGGTGTCCAAGGTGAACATCCGTGAGGCGGCCGGCTCCAGCGGCGCCATCGGCTCCTGGAGGGTGCTCAACGGCGACACAGGCGCGGTCCTGACCTCCGGCAACGGTGCGGGTGTCATCACCTTCCCGCGGACCTCGCTCAAGAAGGTCACCTTCGAGATCACCGGCTCGACGGGCACGCCGAAGGTCGCCGAGTTCGAGACCTACGCGAACTAGGTCGTGTCCGGCGGGTCAGGGCCGGACACGACCTGGCCGCCGCTGGTCACTCACCCGGCTGCAGGTCCCAGGCCTTCGCGAGCCCCTCCAGCCAGACCGGAGGCAGCTCCACGCGGTCCCACTCCTCCCGCAGCGCGGCCGGTGCCGCGACGAGTCGTTCGAGCACGGCGACGCTGCTGGGGGAGTGGAGGAGGGAGTACCGGCCGTGGATGGAGACGTCGCTGCCGGGACCGTACTCCGCGTACAGCCGGGCCAGCCGTGCGCGCCGGTCCTCGGCGAACTCGTCGAGACGGCCCGCGTATCCGGCCCGCTCGGCGGTGCTCATCGTGCCGAGGACGGCGACGAGGACGTCGTCCGACACCTCGGGGTCGAGGTCCGAGAGGTGGGTGAAGGTGAGGTAGAGCGGGGTCACCGCGACCTTCGCCCGCTCCACGTCCACCCCGCCGACCGGGGGGTGGACGTACGCGGTGTCGGGGACGGGCGCCTCCGGGCCGAGGGCCTCGCGTACGGCGCGGTCGGCGATGCCCAGGAGGGCGTCGCCGACCGTGCGGGTACCGTCCTGCCACCCGGAGACGTAGCGCTGCCCCTGCCCCGCCGGGACACCGGCCCCGGCGTCGACGACCTCGCCGTACGCCTCCGCGAGCGCGCCCGCCTCGACGAGCGCGACGAGCTGCCCGGCCTCGTCCGTGGGTACTCCCGTGCGCGCGAGGAGTTCGAGGAGGGTCGTCTTCGCGTTCATGACGTCGGCCGAGTGCAGCAGGGTGGCCGGATGGGCGAGGTGCGTCTCATGAGGCGGCGGGAGCTCCGAGTTCATGATGTCCATGCTGCCTGAAGCGCCCCTCCGGCAGGCGAACGCCGTCGTGACCGGATCCACCGGAATTCCGCCCCGGCGGTTCGGCGGGTCCTACCAGGCCCCGGACCCCGCTCCGCCGGGACCCGGTCGTCAGTCGAGCGTCAGGGGAGTGCCCGGTGCGAGCTTCGCCGCGATGCGCTCGGCCACGTCCTCGGCCGTGTTGCCGTCCGGGGTGGTAGCGGTCTTGGTCGTGGAGACCGCGATGGCCAGCCGCTTCGAGGGAAGGTACGCCTGGATCGCCGCGTACCCCGAGAACGACGGGTTCTGCACCACCCATCCGTTGACCACGAGCACGCCGAGGCCGAAGTGCGCGGCCTCCGTCTGCTGCAGACAGATCGTGGCGGGGCAGGTGTCGGTCGCGTGGCCGAGGCCGACCGTGCCCGGGTTGAGCAGGGTGCGGTAGGAGCGGGGCGAGAGCAGTTCGCCGCTGCCGATCGCCTCCGCCGAGCGGGCCAGGTCGCAGACGTCGGTGGTGATGACCGCGCCGGGCGCCGTGGTCCAGGACGGGTTCCAGAAGGTGGACTCCTCGTACAGGCCACGGTCGGAGGTGAAGGCGTGCAGGACCGGGCGCGGGATCTTCGGGGTGAGGTTGCTCTGCGTGTCACGCAGGCCCAGGGGCTTCCAGACCCGCTCCTTCATGAAGGTGTCGATCCCGGCCCCTGTGATCTTCTCAAGGGCGCGGGAGAGCAGCAGGTAGTTGGCGTGGGAGTAGCTCCAGTTGGTCCCCGGCTCGTACCAGAAGGAGTGGCGCAGCGGGTACGCGAGCAGGTCCTGCGGGGTCCAGTGGCGGAACGGGTGGGCCTCCAGCTCGGCCCCGAACGCCGGGTCGGTCACGTAGTCGTGCAGACCCGTGGTGTTGGTGGCCAGCATCCGAAGGGTGATCTTGTCGGCCTTGGGGAGATCGGGCAGCCAGCGCTCCACGGTGTCGTCGAGCCGGACCTTCCCCTCCTCGACCAGCTTCAGCAGACCCGTGGCGATGTGGGCGAAGGCCACGGAACCGGCGCGGAAGTGCATGTCGGGCTCGGCCGGGACACCGGTCATGGACTCGCCGAGCGCGTCGGTGACGACCTCCTTCCCGTCGACGGTGACCCGCACTTCCACGGAGTTGAGACGGAGGTCGTTCTTGGCCTTGCGGGTGATGTCCAGGACCTGGCGGGCCCGCGGGTCCTGCGGGCGCTCGGTCCGCACACAGTCGCGTCCACCACGGCCGTCGGGGCCCTCGCCGAACGCGGGCGTAGCGATGGTGGTCGGGGCCGTGAGGCCGAGGAGGGCGGCGCAGAGGAGAGCCGTGCGGGCGGCCGTGCGGGCGCGCCGGCGCCTGGGGGAGGGGGTGTGCGTCATGCCCCGCACTATGGCGGGAAGCAGGGGACAAAGGGATCGAACACTCCGCAAAGGGGGTGAGACGCGCCCAAGTGGGGCAGGGCGCGTCCGCCAGGAGGCCGAGCCCCCCCCCATGGCCGGGGAACGGCCGGCCGAGGAGATTAGGCCCGCCAGGACGTGGCCCCGGCCCCAACCCCCACGCCGCGCTCATCAACAAAACCGACACACACGACGCGT